>JAMASZ010000242.1 GCA_023301585.1 Alphaproteobacteria bacterium
TGGATTCTAAAGGAGAAGAGATATGCGTAAGATTTTACTAGCATCAACATTGTTACTGACATTACAGGGCGCACCGATTTTTGCGCAGGAAAGCGCTACAGCAGCCCCTGAAGTTATAACTGAAGAAGAACAGCGTGCGCGACAATATGCCCGTGATACCTTTAATAAGTATGACCTTGATAAAGACGGTGTGATTTCGCAGAGGGAGTTTTTCGTAGATGTGACGAAGGCTTTCGTTGAGAAGGATACCAACCGTGACGGCGTATTATCATTTGAGGAATCCAATGTCAGACCACAGTCCCAAACTGACAAACTAAAGGGTATGATGATAGAAAAGAAGAATGACATGCAGAAAAAGTTGGGTGAAAAGCTAATAGAATCAACAAATTAGAAAATATTTGGTTATTTTCGAAGGGTTTGCGGTTTGACCGCGTATTACTACTATAACGACTGACAATTAAACAAAAATAAGGATTAATATAATGAAAAAGATTTTACTTTTAACGGCGATGGGTTTTATTTTTCAAGCAACACCAGTATTAGCGGAACACCATGAAGGTGGCGATCATAAGCGTGGTGGTAAAGACCGTGGTGCTGAAATGTTTAAAAAGAGTGACACCAATGCTGATGGCATGATTTCTCAAGAAGAGTTTTTATCAAAAGCTAAAGAAAAATTCTCTGAAAAAGATATTAACGGCGACGGTAATATTTCTCAAGATGAAGCAAAAACGGCACATGAAGCGAAGCGCGAAAAGATGAAAGAAAAGCGCAAAGCTAGAAAAGGCGACGATCACAAAAAAGGTGAGCACAAGCGTGGTGGAAAAAAACGTGGTGCTGAAATGTTCGAAAAAAATGATGCTAACTCTGACGGTGTAATTTCTCAAGGTGAGTTCTTAACGAAAGCTAAAGAGAAATTCTCTGAAAAAGATATTAACGGCGACGGTAATATTTCTCAAGATGAAGCAAAGGCTGCACATGAAGCGAAGCGTGCTAAAATGAAAGAAAAGCACAAGGCTCGTAAAGATAGCTCAGACATTACCGTTAACGAATAATAGTTACTATTGGAAGAGGGTTATTCATTGGATAATAACACTTTAATATCACAAAACGATGAAAGCTTGATGGAATGCTTATGGCAGTATAATCAGCAAGCTTTCACGATTTTGGTAGAGCGGCATACCCAAAAGTTTTATGCCAGCGCTTACCGAATGGTTTTGAATAAACAAGAAGCCGAGGACATTGTCCAAGAAGGTTTTTTGAAAATTTGGAACAACCCTAAGCTTTGGAAAAAAGATAAAGGCGCAAAATTTACGACATGGTTTTATCGTATTATTATGAATTTATGTTTAGATTATTTGCGTAAAGGAAGCCGTGTTGGCTATGTTGAAGACTTTGACGCGATTGAAGATGATACAGTTAGCCAAGAAAAAACTTTGGTTGATAAAGAGCAACAAAAAATGTTGAATTCAGCGATTGCAACATTACCAGAAAAACAACGTATGGCTTTGACATTATGTTTTTATGAAGGGCTTAGTAATAAGGAGGCAGCAGGTATAGTGGGTGTTAAAGTAAAAGCACTGGAATCATTGTTAATGCGTGCAAAGGCTGGTGTTAGAGACTGTTTAGCACGCGAAGGAATTTTAATTAAAGGGGAGGCAGCATAATGAACGACAAAGACTTAGATAACTTATTAAACGAACAACATGTGCCCCCAGCGGCGAGTAACTTACCCGCGCGTATTATTGATGCGGCGAAATTACCAGAACGTGTATCATTAATTGATAGAATTAAAGGGAAACTATATGGCGCTTTTCTTTTACCAAAGCCAGCTTATGCCTTAGCAGTATTTGTCCTTATTGGGTTAATCGTTTATGGTGTGACAGAAGTTCCAACACGGTCGGTTGATGCCGATTTAATTGATGCGGAAGAGCTTTGGGGTTACCTTACAGATGACAATGGAAATTGGTTATAAAACATGAAAAAAATGATTGCGAAAAATCCTGTTGAATTTAAAATGAAGGCAAACAACCTCTACGCTTTTTGCACTTGCGGGCATTCAGATAAACACCCGTTATGTGACGGTTCTCACAAAGTTGACGCACCAGAATGCAAGTCACATAAAGTGATGGCTGAAGAAGATAAAAGCGTTTGGATTTGCCAATGCAGCGAAAGCAAAAACAGCCCATTTTGTGATGGAGCTCATAAAGAATGCTAAGAAACGATTAAGCTGATTTTTCTTCGGCTTCTTTTTGTCTTTGGGTGAATTGTTCGTGGCGCATACGGAAAGAGCGTTCGCGCTCTGGTGTCATTTTATCAATGCAATGTGGGCATTTAACGCCTTTTTCAAAATGCTCAGACTTCATGTCTTCTTCACTTAAAGGGAAGCGACAGCCATAGCAAAGCTCATAGGGGCTTTCTTCTAAATCTTGACTTACTGCAACGCGGCGGTCAAAGACAAAACAATCGCCTTTCCATTTGCTTTCTTCAGCAGGAACTTCTTCTAAATACTTCAAGATACCGCCTTCGAGGTGGTAAACTTCTTCGAAGCCATGCGCCATCATATAGCTAGAGGCTTTTTCACAACGAATGCCACCAGTGCAGAACATAGCAACTTTCTTTTGTTTCTTAGGGTCCATATTTTCATGAACGTAATCTTTAAATTCAGTGAAGGTTTCAATTTGTGGGTCAATCGCTCCATCAAAAATCCCTACGGCTGTTTCGTAAGTGTTGCGCGTATCGATTAAAGTGACATCGTCATTCTTGATTAGATCATTCCAATCTTTTGGCTTCACGTATTGCCCAACTAATTTTGTTGGATCTGCTTCTGGAGCTTTTAGGGTAACAATTTCTTTTTTAAGACGGACTTTCATGTGGCGGAAAGGGCGCTCTTGTGCGGTTGAATACTTTAACTCTCCTTGAGTAACGCCAGCTTTGTCATCGAGTAGTTTGATGATTTGAGTAATTGTGTCGCCTTTACCAGCAATCGTTCCGTTAATGCCTTCTGGGGCAAGGAGGAGCGTTCCGCAAACATCAAGCTCAACGCAGGTTGCTTTAATCTCAGCCTGTAATGCAGGGAGGTTTTCTAAGGCAACAAAACGATAAAGTGCCGCAACTGTCCAAATGTCTGTTTGTGTCATTTGGTTTATATAGTCTTATTTTAAGAAAAATTCAAATATTACTTACTATAACGTGGCTTAGTCATGCCTTTACGGTAGTCGCCAGCGCCTTTACCTTTGTAGTAATCACCATAGTTAGTCTCTGGTAATGGTGGTAAATCGTCATGCACAGTGCCACATTGTGGCGTCAATTTAAGTAATTCAGGCCACTTATCAACCCAACCATGCGTATGGTCAGCATCTTGGATTAAGGAATAATGGATACAATCTGATTGACCGATGTTTTGACGGTAGCTGTGGTAGTAACCTGGGGTTACAACTTCGTCAGCCGCTCCAACAAAGTGATGTTGTGGAATACGTGACAGTGTGGGGGCGTAGTTAATAGCGCTTAAAGAGTCATCAGATAAAACCATATGCTGGTTCACAGTAGGGTTTAGGTTACCAGCGACAGTACGAAGACTTAGAACGTCACCGCGTGTGGCGGCTAGGATTGCAGCAATGTTTGCACCACCATCAAAACCAACTAGGTGGAAGCCGTTAACGCCGTATCTGCTAGAAATGTCATTTAAAGCAGTTTGATAAGCATCGAGAACTTCTGGCGTAAATCTTCTTTCTAACCAGTATGATGCGTTACAGCCTTTTTCTTCTGGCGATTTAATAAACTGACAAGGTCTGCTTAAGTAAGCCAAGTTGTTTGATAAATCTCTTGAGGCTAAATGAAGCGCAACAGGATTTTCTGGTGTTGGGTTGGACAAATATTGTTCGGAACCATCTTTAATTGCTTTGGTCACAAAGCCATCGCCCTCAATGTAAATTGTAGCAGGCTCTCTGCGGTTATGCATGCGCTCCCAAGCGTTTAAAGTCATACCATTTGTTGCAATAGTGCGTTCCACCATAAAGGCTGGCATTGCAATTCTGCTGGCTGTTTCTTTTTTAAGTTCAGTGTTAGCGCCACACGCCACGATAGTGAAGGAGATAAGGGCTAGGGATAAAATAGTTTTGATTTGCATGATATGAGACAATTTATTTGGAGTGATTAAATTTAACTTCCAATATTTTATGCTGTTTTAAGGCATTTGACTATATCTAATATCAATATGCGGAAACTTGTTCTAAATTTGCTTAATTATCAGCAATTTCAACGATAATAGGGGTGTGGTCAGATGCTTTTTCAAGTCCGCGAGGGTTTTTATCGATTTTACAACCAACTAAACGGTCTGTAATTGTGGGTGAGGCTAAGAAGTGGTCGATTCTAATGCCGTGATTTTGCTGCCATGCGCCGCGTTGGTAATCCCAGAAGCTGTATTCTTCGGCATTATGATTAAATACTCTGAAAGAATCGGTGAGCCCCAGATTAAGCAAGCTATGCCATTTTGCATGGGTTTCAGGACGGAAAAGCGCATCACCAACCCAGCCTTTTGGGTCGTGGCAGTCAATGTCATCAGGAATGACGTTGAAATCACCACCAATGATAAAGGGGATACCTTCTTCGCGTAAGGTTTTTAGGCGCGTATATAGGCGATCCATCCAGCCTAATTTATAGGTATATTTATCTGTATCCACTGGGTTTCCATTAGGGAGGTAGATGTTGATAACGCGGATATCTTTATAGTCAATCTCGACATAACGCGCTTGTTCATCGCTGTCGTCCCCCGGGAGTTTGTCGAGGATTATTGTTGCTGGGTGTTCTTTCAGCGACAGCGACGCGACACCATTATAAGCCTTTTGGTTAACGAAATTGCACGTATAGCCAAGTTCTTCGAGGGCTTCGCTTGGAAAGTCTAAACCCTTTAACTCCTGCATCATAAGAATGTCTGGCTTATTCTCTGCTAGCCAGTTTTTGACGTGTTCAAGGCGGGCTTTTATTGAATTGACGTTCCATGAGGCTATTTTTATTGGCATAAGCAATACCTTAATTGAATTTGTTAATGAAATTCGAAACTAAGTACTCTGTATGGATTAGTAAAGTTATTTGATTAGATAAGGGGGCAATTTTTATTATCCATAATAGTATTTTGTTGACATAATATGCTCGTTAATGTATGTTCCGCTAAATTTCAAATTACAAAGGATAATAAGATGGAATTCTTAACAAATTGGGTTAGTAAAAAATCAACTGCGGGTCATACTTTGGCAAGTGCTGTGTTGTCACCAGCAAAATTTGTGACATCTCTGTTTGTGATGAATAGAGGTTCTTTGGGGGCTACATATCCAGGGTTTTTCCTCTCTTTTCCTTATGACGTTTATAGAATGTTAAAGCCTTCTGAATTAAGAATTGATACAAAAAAACGTGAACCGGAAACTATTGTATCAAATACGCCAATAAAGGCTGCTTCAGTTGTTCAACCGCGGGTAGCTAAAGCACTTCCAGAAAATCTATTGGTTCAAATGGATATGGCTACTGATGAAATCAGAGAGGTTGCCCCGCAATCCCCGCTGGAAACTTTTGTAACTACGCAGGAGTTAGACGAAGCACGCGCTAAAAAAGAAGAACTTAGAGCTGACGGAATTATGCAAAGAGAGGCGGTCAGACCAGAATTAGATCGTTTGTTTGATTTAAAACAGCAGCAAGAAAAGAATTATAAGTCATTTAGGAGAGCTGTCAGAGTATATGATGAAGTCATGACGCATGAGAAGTCCAAATTATCTTGGATTGGAAAAGAAGAGAAAAATCCTGTAATAGTGGACGCGACAAATGATCTCATTGTTTCAAAGTCTGCTTATATTCAAGGTATTAAAACCGAGGAAGCTTTCGAGAGTAAGCACAAAAAAGGTCTATGTAATTACGAAGAAGCTTTATATGAATTTAAAATGCAAGCAAACATTGTGCAAGGTTTGGAAACGCTAAGTAAGCTTGATGATGCACGTACTGTTATTGGTAGTGCGCTCATCCATGCGACGTCAAATGGAGAGCTAACAAAATTGCAGGAGCAGCATAGAAATATAGCACGCACCATTACTAAAATACGTGGAATGGTCAAGGATATGCAAAATGGTACTTTTTTTGATTTAGAAAGCAATAATACTTATTTTGAAAGAGTATCTGAAAAGTTAAATAATCCAGATTTTAACAATATGATAGCAACATTATCGGAAGAAAAAGATGCACGTTTTAAAAGAGCGGAAGTTCAAAGAAAAAGTGATGCAATTATCAAAAGCCATGCGTTAAATGAGCAAGTTCGTTCAGAGGGCGCAGAGGTTTTTAGAGGCATAACAAATGTTGATTTAGATCTCGGCAACATTGTGCCTGCGGAAAAATCTTTACCAACCGAAACAGAATTACAGGAAATCAAAAAGCGTGCGTCTACAAAGCCGCGTGTTCTCGCTCCTGTTGGGGTTTCTTCTGAGGGAATTAAACAGCTTTTTGAGGGTGTTCTATATGGCACCACATCAGTTGTTGAAATTTTAGAACCGAAAGCAAGACAGCAAGCTTGCACTTTGGCCTAATATTGAGTTGACATAACTTAAGGGCTTTAGTTGAATTGTTTTTTTATAATTTTTGAATTTAGAGTAAAGAGTATGCTTAGACTAATCAATCCATTAGACCTTGTTGGTAATGCGCGTATTGTTTCTGGCTGGAAACAAGAACGAAAAGAGCGTTTTGAAGAATGGAAACCTAAGATGGATAGAGAACGTGTTTTGATTTCTCATCATCAAGTTTATTTATCAGAAGAGTTTCGTATAAAAGCGCTGTTACCACTGGTAGAAGCAGATTCTGATTTTGCTATAGCGTATGAAAGAACCAGTGGAATTAGTACTTTGGAATTATTGTTAGGTATTAATTCTCCCAGAACTGATTCTATTAACTTTTCTTTTAACCAGCCTAACCGTTATGAAGTTCCTGCCAATAAGTTAGAAGAAGGCAGTGTTAAAGATAATATCATTCAACGAATACACGATGATTTAGCTTTTCAAACTAGAAGGCATGGAGGTTCTATTGATGAGGATAGCGTATCTGGACATTATTGGAATTCAGAAAGAGTTACTTATAAAGAATTAAAAGCTAGAAACCTAAAATCCAAATTAGAACACCGAGCTGTTCCAGCTTTTAGAGCTGCTGATTTATTAAAGTATATGAATGAAACTGGGTTCGAACGATATGAGGACACAGCAATAAGAAAAGGAAATGGCGAAAATGTTTTAGTTTTTTGGCAGACTGTGAAAGAGCTAGAACCATATGCGCATTTATTTCCAAAAGACGGCTCTAGTGGAGATGATAAAAAGCGTAAAAGGGATTTAAAGAAGAAGTCAGAAGCGCAATTAAAGCCAGCTTGGATTTAAACTGAAAAGCTGGTGCCGCACCCGCATGATGAAGACGCGTTTGGATTATTTATCTTAAAGTAAGCGCCGATTATATCATCTATATAATCTACTTCTGCCCCTTCTAAGAAAGGTAGTGATACTTCATCGACAACCACAGAGGCTTCATCTTTGACGAAAATTTTATCATCGTCATTTTTCGTTGTTTCAGGTTTGAAGCTATATTCGAAACCCTGACAGCCACCACCATTAACTTGAATCCTCAACATCATATCAGGCGTTTTTTCCTGTGCGCGGAGTTCTTTCAGGCGTTTCACAAAATTATCGGTCAATGTTATGCTCATGGGATTATTATAGTACATATAGTGCATGAAATTATAGCGAAAAGAGAGAATTAAATGGCTAATGCAGATAAAACTGACGAAATAGTTGAAAGCACTGAAACGAGCGAAGGTGAATTAGCTTATAACTATTGTGCATTGCCGCTCGCAAAATATGCTTGCCGTCCTGATGAGAGCAAGGGGCGTATAGTTGAAGAGCCAGAAAGCACCTCACGCACCTGTTTTCAACGTGACCGTGACCGCATCATTCATGCTAGTGCTTTTCGTCGTTTAAAATATAAAACACAAGTCTTTGTTTATCATGAAGGTGACCATTATAGGACGCGTTTGTCGCATACGTTGGAAGTGGCACAAGTTGCCCGCTCTATTGCGCGTGCGTTAATGGTCAACGAAGATTTAGCAGAAGGCGTCGCCTTGGCACATGACTTAGGGCACACACCATTTGCACATATTGGTGAAGATTTTTTGTCGGAGTGTATGAAGCCCTATGATGGGTTTGAACATAATGACCAATCACTTCGGGTTATCACAAAGTTGGAACGTAAATACCCAGGATGGCTGGGGCTTAACCTGACGTGGGAAATGCTGGAAGGGGTCGTGAAGCATAACGGTCCAGTAAAGATTAAAGAGGGCGAGAAACTACCTGCGACCTTAGCTGACATTCAAACACAAACAGATTTAAGGTTAGAGACTTACGCGTCGATTGAAGCGC
Organism: Alphaproteobacteria bacterium; assembly: GCA_023301585.1. Taxonomy (GTDB): domain Bacteria; phylum Pseudomonadota; class Alphaproteobacteria; order Micavibrionales; family Micavibrionaceae. Next base: position 8,430 of record JAMASZ010000242.1, read on the forward strand.
AAGTAGCAGCGATTTCAGATGATATTGCGTATAATAACCATGATGTCGAAGATGGTTTGCGCGCAGGTATGTTCCGTATGGAGGAATTAAAAGAGTTGGCACTGATGGGGCCAATCATTACGCGCGTTGAAAAGGAATGGTCAGAAGTTGAAGAGCGTTACATCATTCACGAGACAATCCGCGAGATGATTGGGGCTATGGTCAATGACGTGCTAGCGGAGACAAAAAAGAACTTGGCAGAGATTAACCCTCAAAATGTTGAGGATGTTAGAAATGCAGGTATTCAGATCGTTGCTTTTTCTCCTGATATGTATAGCAAGGTCGAAGAATTACGCGCGTTTTTATATAAGCGTATGTATCGCCATTATACCGTTAACCGTATTTGGATTAAGGTCGAAAAAATCATTCCCGATTTATTTAATACTTTCATGAAGCATTACCAACTTTTGCCAGACCACTGGCAACGCCGTGTCGAAGAAGCGGGCGGTTTAATTGATAATATAGCCCAAGCGCGAATCGTTTGTGACTATATTGCTGGCATGACCGATAGATACGCGATTCGTGAGCACGAAAAACTATTTGACCTTTACTGGGATTTGAGGTAGTTTACGTAATAATTTGTGATTTATAAAGGTATTTATTATGAGTAATAATGTTCAGGACGTTTTTACAGAAGCAATAGGGTTTGAAAGCTCAAGATTGGCACATTTTGGTCAAAGTGGGCATATTCAATCATTTCAAGATGCAGTTTCAAGTATTACTGTTGATGGGGTTGTCGAAAATGAGGCGCTTAAGCAAGCAAAAGAGCAAGCTAACGACGTCGTGCGTGACGCGCTTGATGGTTTTATGAATAGAGTGTTGGGCAGGACGTCTCAACCTAGTTAATAAAACGATATCTATGCTTGAGCAATGAGAAGTTTTCTCTTAATCTAAGACTCATGGCATATAAAGATGATTTCAGTGACCCGCAACGGGGTGGTATTCTTGGCATTATGGACGCAATTGGTCCTAAGGCTGGGTTTTTTGTAGTTCTAATAGCGCTTTCGTTTTTAGTAGGCGTGGTGTGGAATTTATATTCTTCCAATGATAGTGATAGCGTACGTGGTGAAGTTCCCGTTGTTCGTGCTGATAATAAGCCGTTCAAAGCAATCCCTGATGATCCAGGTGGGCAAGATATTGCGCATCGTGACAGCACAATTTTTTCTTCACTACGTGGTGAGAAAGCCAATGACACAGGCAGAATTGAAAACTTGTTTGATGACGAAGAAGAGGAAGAGCCATTACCGCGTTCTCAACTTTTCGCTGGTTTAAGCACAGATGAGAATGACCCAGATAGAGATATTGATGCGTTATCGGAAGCAAGCGCAGAGCCATCACCTTTGGATCAACCGTTTGAAGAAAAGCCAGAACCAGAAATCACTGAAGAAGTTGCCGAAGAGGCTGTTGCAGCAGCGCCAGCTGAAGAGCCTAAAGAAATATTGGAAATTGCTCCTAACGAAGAAGATGATGCGGATATTGCCAATCAAACAGAAGAGATTGTGCAAGAAGCCTTAAACGTATTGCCAACTATTTCAGTGAAGCCATCGGCAAAGCCAAAACCACCTGTAAAAAAAGCTGTAGTAAAAAAAGCACCTGCTCCTAAGGTTGTGCCCAAAAAAGCGGCGCCAGATTTAAGTAAGATTGTTGCTAAGACAGCTGAAAACGCGCCGCAGAAATTAATCCCAACGCCTATGACTTCGGGTAGTGGTAATTATTATGTTCAGGTGGGTAGTGTTAAATCGGCTGCGAGTACGCAAGCTGAATGGAATAAATATAAATCAAAATATGGCGTGTTAGCGGGCTTAGGTTACCGTGTAGAATCTGCTGATTTAGGCGCAAAAGGTGTGTTCCACCGCATTCAAGCGGGACCTGTGACCAAGGCGCGGGCGACATCAATTTGTAATAGTATTAAACGTGTAACACCGGGTGGGTGTTTAATTAAAAAGAGGTAAGTACTATGACGTCTCCAACAGCATCTACCGCAATTATTTTATCCGTAGAAGGTTTAACATTAAGCGATGCTGAGAAACGGTTCTTTGCAAGCTGTAGCCCTTTAGGGTTTATTTTGTTCAAACGTAATTGTGATACACCAGAACAAATTATTAAACTTGTAAATGATTTACGTGATTGTGTTGGTTGGCATTGTCCAATCTTAATTGACCAAGAGGGTGGTCGTGTTCAACGATTAAAGCCGCCCCATTGGCAACAATTTATGCCAGCACAAAGTTGTCATACGGCGGAAGATGCGGCAGGTATTGCGACTTATATTTCAAACGATTTAAACGCGTTGGGGATTGATGTAAATTGTTCCCCTGTGATGGATTTGCTTTGTGAAGATACGCATGATGCTATTGGCGATCGCGCGTTTTCAGATAACCCGCAAGAGGTGTACGAAAAAGGTGTTGCTGTTTGTGAAGCGTATTTGGCGGAAGGTATTGTACCTATCGTAAAGCATTTACCAGGTCATGGGCGTGCAACGGCGGATAGCCATTTAGTGTTACCAAAAGTCACAGAGAGTTTAGAGGAGTTAGAGCAGAGTGATTTTGAACCGTTCCGCTTAATTGCAAAAGCGCCTTGTGC
>JAMASZ010000243.1 GCA_023301585.1 Alphaproteobacteria bacterium
CCACGAGACAATTCCAGCGCAGGCTCTAACAAATCGACAACGCCAACAATGTCCCGAAAAACAGCCTGAGATGAATAAAAGAAAGCTTCCAAATAATCTAGCGTCGCGAAATGCCCTTCTCCCCCCATAGACTCAGTCGTAAAAGTTTGAAACGGACGACAACCATAACTGTTAAAAGACATGATATCTTCAACCGTCAGTGAATCTACCCCCCTATCTGCCAATCCATTACAAAAAGGCATAACAACTAAATCAAGATACTCTGCCGCTGTGGCACCGCTTTGACGTTCACTTGTTAACGCCAGTTCATCAGTTGCAAAGAAAAGCGCAGGGATAATTCCGAATTTGTCGTATTTAAAAATAGTGTGTCCATGCTCCAACGTGCGCGCAACGCTCTTAAACGCCGTTTCGCGGTCTAGCTCTATACAGATACCTGAACTTACTTGCTTCATTTTTTACACAGTCTTACTTTATCAAGGTTTATAATTTACATATAACCAAAGAAAAATCAAGGTTAAAATTCCTATACCTAAGATACCAGCTATGCTAAATCTGGAGCATGAGCGCAACACCACAAACAAAACCGACTGAAAAGCCCCACTATACTGGGCATCGCGATCGCCTTCGCGCGCGGTTTCTTGATGGGGGTGCTGACGCCCTGCCTGATTATGAGCTGTTGGAATTAATGCTTTTTACCGCCATTCCCCGCCGTGATGTCAAACCCATCGCCAAGACACTGATTGACCGCTTTAAAAATATAAACGGCGTCCTAAACGCCAGCGTGAGCGAGCTTAGCGCCATTAACGGCATTTCCGATACTACCGCGACGACGATTAAAGTCATTCACGCCACAGGGCTTCGCCTCCTCCAGCAAGACATCATGGCACGCCCAATCCTCAACAGCTGGCAACGCCTGATTGATTATTGCCAAGCCGCCATGGCGAACGACACCAAGGAAAGCTTCCGCCTGTTATTCCTAAACAAAAAGAACGAAGTCATCGCCGACGAAGTCCAACAAAGTGGCACCGTCGACCACACCCCCGCCTACCCGCGTGAGATTATGAAACGTAGCCTTGAACTTGGCGCCACCGCATTGATATTGGTACACAACCACCCAAGCGGCGACCCAGCCCCCAGCCAAGCAGACATAGACCTAACCCGCACCATCATAGCCGCTGGAAAACCCTTCGACATCACAATCCACGATCATTTAATCGTATCGCGCAACGGCACCAGCAGTTTCAAAACAATGGGATTAATGTAAAGCCCATTAACCACCTTAGAAAACAAGATAAAAACATTGCATAATCGTAATTATTATGTTAAATAAACATCATGACTACCGAGCCAACATATAGTATCTATGCCGTCGAGAAGCCTTTGAAAGAGGCCAATAATGCTGTTGAAAATTTCTTATTCCCTAATACTCGCTCGCACTCATACGTTGTTTTGGCTAATGACAACACGCAAAGAGCCACAGGAGAGCTTCACTTTATAGCAAGAACAGCGAAGCAAAAATATCTAGAAGATAAACACGCCAAACGCTTTTACGCAGCAGATTACGTAGCTTGCCTACTCGGTGTACAAGATGTCTTCCACAAAGCAGCCGAAACAGTTGGTCTTGAGGGCTACCCTCTCTATATGAGGGCACTTGAAAAAAATGTAGACAGACCTCTATCAGACTATAACAAACAAAAAATCCGCTCAGGAACACAGCATGATATAGAAAACCTATGGTTAGGCTGTTGCCACAGGGCTTTAATGATAAGCAAAAGAGACCTTAAATACAGACCAATTGGAACTATCATACCTGCTCAAAATTGCCGTTCAGGCACCCAAGACATCGTCACTTATTTGGAAAGAGACTTTTCCTCCATTGAGTTTTCTAATGTTTCAGTACATGCAAAAGTCGGAAAAAACGACACCATGACCAGAGCATTTGGTGACAGCGCAGTCCCCATCCCTCCCCAAACAACCAGAGAAGAAATCTCTAGTAAATTGAGGTCATTACTTGGAATGGAACTGGGGTAATTTTTAAACGCTATAGCCGCTATAGTTAATAATTTACATTACCATCATTGCGAGTAATGATACTATAATCTAAAGTAATGCAACCATGACAAACGAAACCATCTTTATCGCCGCGACTATTTTCTGCCTATGCTCTGCGCTGTTTGCGTTTCGTATGGGGCAGCAATGGGCGACGGCTTATATTGTTGTTTGTTCTGCCGTGTTGGCGTGTGTGGGCGCGAAAGTATCAACCATTTTTGGACTTCCTATTACCCTTGGTGAGGCGGTCTATGCCAGCATCTATTTAACGTCCGACATGACGACGGAACGTTACGGCAAAAAAGCAGGCTACCGTTTAATCCGTATTGGCTTTGCCAGTTTGTTGGTCTTTACCATTCTCACGCAACTCGCCCTCCTCCTCCAGCCAGAAGACTACGCCACCGATGTCGCCACCGCGATGGATACCGTGTTTGGCATGTCCCTGCGTATGGCGATTGGTGGCGCGCTCGCCTATGTTATTTCACAACATTTTGATGTCTGGCTCTATCACCGCATTCAACAATATACGTCGGAGCGTTTTTTGTGGCTCCGCAATAACCTCAGCACTTTCGTGTCGCAAGGGTTAGACAGCTTCATCTTCTACACAATCGCCTTTTACGGTGTCTTCCCAAATTTGTTAGAGATTGCTTTGGCAGGCTACATCGTCAAAGTCACCATCGCCCTTTGTGATACACCCTTCCTATACCTAAGTCGGTTAATTAAGCCCAAGGACTAGGAAGCATAAAATCTTCAAAGCACACAAATACCTTCCCTTTTTCGCCAGAATATGTGATTATATTCCTATCGCTAGTAATATAGGAGATGTCAAAAAGAGAAAAAGATTTGAAACAGTGGAACGAACTGAGTAACTCGAATACGTTATTGTTATCAATGGGTTATTTGTGCTGTTTTGAAAAATATGGGCGTAAATACCTTGCGTAAAACTTGGATAAGGGTCTAGCGCGATTGAATTAGGAATGCTAAAACACTCACTCACCCGAGCAATAGAAAGCATTGACTATGATACCCCGTTATACGCGCCCCGAAATGGCTGAAATTTTTGAACCTGAGAACCGTTTTAAGATTTGGCTTGAGATTGAAACCCTCGCTTGTGAAAAAATGGCAGAGCTTGGTTCTATCCCAGAAGCATGCCCCAAGGCATTGCGCGAAAAAGGTGGGTTTGACGTAGCGCGTATCGACGAAATCGAAGCTGAAGTGAAACATGACGTTATCGCGTTTTTGACCAGCGTGGCAGAGCACATTGATGACGCCGACGCCTCCCGCTACGTTCACCAAGGCATGACCAGTTCTGACGTGGTGGATACGTGTTTCGCAGCACAGCTAACACAAGCCGCTGACATCTTGCTCAAGGATTTGGACAAGGTTTTAGCCTCACTTAAGAAGCGCGTGCTTGAGCACAAAGACACGCTTTGCATCGGACGTTCTCACGGTATTCACGGTGAGCCAACAACGTTTGGGTTGAAACTTGCTGGGCATTACGCCGCCTTTGCTAGAGCAAAGAAACGCCTACAACTTGCCCGTGAAGAGATTTCAGTTTGTACAATCTCTGGCGCTGTTGGAACATACGCCACCGTCGACCCACAAGTGGAAGAATACGTAGCGGAGAAATTAGGGCTACGCCCTGAAACTGTTGCAACACAAGTGATACCTCGCGATCGTCACGCAACGTTCTTCTGCACGCTTGGTGTAATCGCAAGCTCTATTGAGAATTTGGCGGTAGAGGTTCGTCACCTACAACGTACCGAAGTGCGCGAAGCTGAGGAGTATTTCAGCAAGGATCAAAAAGGCTCCTCCGCGATGCCCCATAAACGCAACCCAATCGGAACAGAAAACCTAACAGGTCTTTCACGCGTTATCCGCGCAACAGTGACGCCAGCACTTGAGAATGTGGCGTTATGGCACGAGCGTGATATCTCACATTCATCTGTCGAACGTAATATCGGTCCTGACGCCTGTGTGACGCTTAATTATGCTTTGAACCGTTTATCGGGAATTATTGATAAGCTCCTCGTCTACCCTGACACCATGATTGAGAACCTAGAGAAAATGGGCGGACTTGTATTTTCACAACGTGTTTTATTAGCGCTAACGCAGGCTGGGATTAGCCGTGAAGATGCTTATCGTATTGTTCAACGCAACGCGATGGAAGTTTGGGGAACTAAAGGGCAGACTACGCTGTTTGAGTTCATGTCGAAAGACGAAGACGTACTTGCCAAAATGAGTGTCGAAGACTTAGAAAAAATATTCGACTATGGGGCATATACAAAGCACGTTGAATCAATTATTAATAGAGCATTAGCAAGCTAAAGGAGCGAATAATGAAGGGCGATAAAAACGTAATTAAACACCTAAACAATGCACTTAAAGGTGAATTAACAGCGATTAACCAATATTTCTTACATGCAAAGATGTTGGAAGATTGGGGCGTAACAAAGTTAGCGAAACACGAACGCGCAGAATCAATTGAAGAAATGGTTCACGCAGAAAAAATTATCGACCGTATTTTGCTTATTGGTGGACTTCCAAACCTACAAGATTTAGGCAAATTAAACATCGGTGAAAACGTTGTTGAAGTCATTAAAGGTGACCTAAAATTAGAAGAAGAAGGTATTGCTGGATACCGCGCAGGCATTAAGGCTGCTGAAGAAGCTGGTGATTACGTGACTTCTGACCTATTTAAGGCTATATTAACAGATGAAGAAGGTCACCAAGACCATTTAGAAACACAGCTTCAAATGATTGAAGACATGGGTTTACAAAACTTCCTGATGCTAAATGCTGAAAGTGAAGACGTAAAAGAAGGGTAACAATTTGTTCAAAAATCTCCTGATATTATTCAGCATTATATTAACTAGCGCTTGTGCTACGAATACCGTTAGTAATAAAAGCATCGACACGATGAGCTGTTCTGAAGTTATGCAGGAGATTGAACATCTTGACGCCAACACAAAAGATGCCACTCAAAATAGTGAGGTAGCGCGCGCCGCGGATACGGGAACCACGGTTGCTGCTACCGGTGCGAGCATGGCAGGCGTACCTTATGTTGGTGGTGTTGTTAGTATTGGTAGAGTATTATTTAATCACAGCAGACAATCCGCCAAAATTAAAAACCAAAAAGCACATGAGCGTTTATACACGTTGAACGATGCTGCTTACAGCATGGGTTGTCATGAATATTAAATCGGTCATCTTAATTGGTGCAAGCCTGCTTTGCTTCACTGCTTGTTCTACAAATTCTAAACAAGCCGATGTTCCTCTGGAAAACCTAAGTTGCGCAGACATTTTAACAGAGATTAATCAAACGGAAATCGCGCTTATTAAAGCAGAGAATAATTCTTCTGGCGGCATTAACAATGTGCGCACTGGCGGCTCTATCGGTGTGCAAGGTGGCTCCAGAAGTGGCGTTGGGGTCGGTGTTGGAATCTCTATTGGTGCACCATTCGGTAGCAGTCGATACAAAAGAGCCCGACAGGAAACCGAAGAATTAAAGACAAGATTAATCTCCTTACAAAGACAAGCGCTTGCAAAAAAGTGCTAACCCATAATGACTTGCGAATAGCAGGCTTGGGGATAATAGACATAAAAAAGAATGACTCTATCGCCTGTATTATGTAGCATCTCTTAATGGCTGAAGGATTACCCGTAGATTTATATACAGTTGAGCAATTTGAAATTGCTCTTGAAGCCGCCAGATGGCCTCGATACGCTGAAACAGCGCTCACAAATGGTCAAAACTCCCTAGAAGCAGTTATTAATCGTATAAAGCTAACCAGGCCAGAACTCACCGATATTAAAGTCTTAGAGAGTGGTGATACCCTAGCGGTCATCGCCTGCGACCCAGTAAATGGGAATGTCTTTATCGCCTTTGATCCAACCAAAGAATACACATTGGAACCATTCAATCTTAAATTTTGGCGAAATAGCCACCCTTTGGGAGGCGCCGCCCATCATGGTTATTCTGCAGATCTTGAATATAAATACGCGGCATTTGGCGATGAAGAAAATGGGACGAAAAAAAGCCTGGTAGATTCTTTGGAAGAATCAATTTTAGAGTTAGCGGATAACATTACGACTGCGGTTACGGTTACCTTTTCTGGATTTTCAAAGGGCGGCGTTCAAGCGGTTTTGGCTAGCGGGCAGATGCTAGCCAACGGCGTATTTGATGACCCTGACAACATTAGGCTAGATAGTGTTTACTCCTTTGCCTCCCCTAACTATGGGACGCATAAATTTGTGAATAAATATGATGAAGTTGCAGAAGAAAAAGGTGTGAAGGTGTGGAATATTTCAATCAGCACGGACAGCCTATCTAGAACCTTTTCATCAATATACGACAAGGTCGGAAGAGTTTTTTCCATGAGCCCAGATAACAGTATTAATGATAAAGATATGACACATAGCTTTAATGCGTATAGAGATTGCCTACAGAAGTTTAAAACAGCACTTTTAAGTAGGAACAAAGGGCTAGAGAACCCCATTGCAACAAACCAAGTTTCGGGCAAACTAGATATTTAAAACGTATAACTTGTAATGAGAACGATTCCTATTGCGAATAATTCGCAATTGCAGTATACTATTCAGTGTAGAAAGGGAATCATCAACAATGTATATTTGCAGCTGTAATCCATTTACTGACAAAGATTTAGATAAAGCACTTGAAGACGATACAGTTTTGAAGACCCCTTCCAATGTCTATAAAGCCTGTTCAGGCGGTGAAGTTCCATGTTGTGGGACGTGTATATGTGAAATAAAAGACCGTGTTGGCAAACACTTAAACAAAGCCCTCTTGGCTGTTGCCGAATAACAGCCCAATCTTCCTATCCCTTTCTTGCAATATTGCCCGCACTGTGGCACTTTTACCGTGTTATTAATCCTTTCAAAACAATGGGGACAAACTTAATGTTAAAATTTACTGCTTTATTACTCGGGAGCTTATTCATCATGACAACTACTGCAAATGCTGAAATGGACGCTGAAAACACACTTTATCTTGATTTAAAAGATGATGCGCGCGTCACAATCAAATTAATGCCAGACATCGCACCTAAGCATGTTGAGCGTATTAAAAAATTAACACGTGAAGGTTTCTACGACGGTGTTGTTTTTCACCGCGTAATCGATGGCTTTATGGCACAAACTGGTGACCCAACAGGTACTGGTATGGGTGGTTCTGAATTGCCTGACCTTGAAGCTGAGTTCAATGATTTCAACTTTGGTCGTGGTACAATTGGTGCGGCACGTTCTGCTTCTCCTGATAGCGCAAACTCACAATGGTTCATCTGTTTTGATGACTGTAGTTTCTTAAACAGCCAATACACAGTTTGGGGACAAGTAACTGATGGTATGGATCACGTTGACGCAATCACACGTGGCGAGCCACCAAAGAATCCAGACAAAATTGTTAAAATGCAGGTTGCAGCTGATGCTGGTGAAAAAGAAGCACCAGAAGCAAGCGCCGCTGCTGAATAGTTAACTCTATTTAATTCTATTTTTTAAGGTGGTGCTTTAAACAAAGCACCACCTTATTTTTTACGAGGAATCGAGATGAAATTACCGTTCTACCAAATAGATTCATTTACTAATAAAGTTTTTACAGGAAATCCTGCAGCAGTGGTTCCTCTACAAAAATGGCTTCCTGAAGAAACAATGAAAGGCATTGCCCTTGAAAACAACCTTCCCGAAACAGCCTTCTTTATAGCCAATGACGGCGGATTTCATTTGCGATGGTTTACACCAACTGTTGAAATGAACTTATGTGGTCACGCTACCTTAGCCACAGCTTGGGTTATTTATAATGAAATGAAATATAATAACAGTGAAATTATATTTAATAGCCGCTCAGGAAAACTAACGGTCACTAAAAATAAAAATGGAATGACATTAAACTTCCCTACTCTTCCTACTGAAAAGAGTGCTCTTGAAGATAGTATAACAAAAGCATTCAGAAAAGCTCCCTTAGAGCTATATAAAGGAAAAAATAAATGGGTTGCAATATATCATGACCCGAATTTTATCCTTAATAACAATCCTGATTTATCAGTCATTAAAGATTTAACAAATGAAGGTATAATAATTTCTGCTGAAGGAACTGGGGATTTCCAAGAGTATGATTTTGTTTCTCGTTATTTTGCTCCGCAAATAGGCATTGATGAGGACCCAGCAACAGGAGCAGCTCATTGCATGTTGGCCCCTATATGGGCCGAAAAGTTAAATAAAACTAATTTTAAAGCTCGGCAAGTCTCACCACGTGGTGGTGATTTAGAATTATCCCTTGAAGATAATCGTTTAAACATCACCGGTCAGGCAGTGCTTTATTTAAAAGGGGAAATTTATGTCTGATTATAACTGGTGGAAAGATGGTGTTTTTTATCAAATATATCCACGTTCTTACATGGATAAGAACAATGATGGTATCGGTGATTTAGCAGGCATTACAGAAAAATTAGAATACATCGCAAAGCTTGGCGTTGATGGTGTTTGGATATCTCCTTTCTTTAAATCACCCATGCATGACTTTGGATATGATGTTTCAGAGTACACAACTGTCGATCCTATATTTGGCACCAACGAAGATTTTGATATTCTTTTAAAATGTGCGCATGAGCTAGGGTTAAAGATTATCATCGATATGGTTCTATCCCACACCTCGATTGAACATGAGTGGTTCAACGAAAGTCGAAAAGATAAAACTAACGATAAAGCTGATTGGTATGTTTGGGCAGACGCCAAACCAGATGGAACGCCTCCTAATAATTGGCAATCTTGTTTTGGCGGTCCTGCATGGACGTTCGATACCAAACGTGGACAATACTATATGCATAACTTCTTAAAAGAGCAGCCTGATTTAAATTTCCACAATGAAGATGTTCAAAACGCACTCTTAGGCGCCTGTGAATATTGGCTAGAGCGTGGGGTTCATGGCTTTAGATTAGACACTGTAAACTTTTATTTCCACGACAAGGAATTACGCGATAACCCAATCCGTAATCCAGAATCGATTTCCGTAGGCTTACAAATTGAAACGGAAGTGCCTTATACAATGCAGGCGCATATCTACGATAAATCTCGCCCAGAGAATATTGGGTTTTTAAAGAAGCTCCGTACGTTAATGGATAAATACCCTGACACGATGACACTTGGTGAAATTGGTGATGATAATCCTTATAAATTAGCCGTGGAATATACAGATGGTGATAAATTACTGCACACCACATATAACACGCATTTAATTTCTGGAACGAATGCTAAGGATTTACAGAGTGACACCATTACCGTGCCATTTAAAGAATTTCAAAACCAACCTGGAGAAGGTTGGGCAAGCTGGGCCTTTAGTAATCACGATGTTGTGCGCTCTGTTACACGTTGGGGTAAAAGCATCAAAGACAAAGAAGCTTTTGCAATACTGTTAAACACGCTCCTCCTATCACTACGCGGTACACCATTTATTTATCAGGGTGAAGAATTAGGGCTACCAGAAGCAAAGGTTACCTTTGAACAAATCCAAGACCCGTGGGGCAAGTATCTATGGCCAGAGTGGGTAGGTCGTGATGGATGCAGGACACCAATGCCTTGGGTAAGCGACGCACCCCAAGCTGGCTTTAGCGAGGAGACGCAAACTTGGCTCCCTATCCCAAACGAGCATACAGTGCGTGCGGTAGACGTTCAGGAAAGTGATGCGAATTCTGTGTTAAATAAAACACGCGAGTTTATTGCGAAGCGTAAAGAAATGCCAATCCTACAGTCTGGTGATATAGAATTTATAGAGACGCATGACGACAAGTTATTAGGGTTCTATCGTATATTAGGTAATGAAAAGATACTGTGCCTATTCAACCTTAGCGAAGAGGAAAAAAGTTATGAGGGCATCGCCCTCAAACCATTACAGAGTTACATCGAAGGAACTTAATCTTCGTCTTTACTCATATTAGGAGCCGCGTCCTTAACAGGTTTTTCTTTAACCACGTTAGGCTCTAACGGTTCTTTTTTCTTTTTAACTGGCGCTTCTTTAGCTTTTTTCTTAACCTTTTTAGGCTTTGGTTTAGCAATAGGTTCTATGATTTCTGGCTCTTCAGTCTCAACAATGTCCTCAACCTCAACTTCTTCTGTCTCATCATCCGTTTCTTCGACGACTTCTTGAACAGCCTTTGCCTTTATAGCCTCAAGCATTTTACGCTCATCTGCTTTAACTTTTAATACTTCAAAGCGCGCAAAGACACGTTCCATAAATTTATTAATCAACTCTTCTTGTTGTAGAGGGTTCGATGTTTCAATTCTTATGATTGATTCCGTTTCATCACTTAAAACAAGAACATTTGCATTTTTCATGTTTAAAAGACTGGTGATTGCCTTAAGACGTTCCTCGGTCATATAAGCATCAACGCGCGCTTTGTTACGAGAAGAAACAAAATTCTTAGGGTCCCAACCTTTAGATTTTAGCTTATGCGGTTTAACCGCTTCTAAACTTTCCAAAAAGGGTTTCATAATAGGTGACACAGCAGCAAAACCATCAACCATGTTTTCATCTGCGGTAATTTGAACTACGGTTAAAAGACGATTATTACGGTCATCAACCTCTTGCTGTTCAGCCGTAAAGAATGCCACTTGGTAATCATTAATCACACCATTCATTTCTGGTGGCTGGAAGAATTTAGACTTAATGAATTTTAGTCCATTTTTCTTCGCATAAGCTTCCCATGCCTTTTTTTGTTGTATCAAAATTATCGTAGACCAGCCTGTTGCTCCTAGAATAATAATCGCAACAATAATCCAAAGTAATATCCACATAATAAAATCGCTCCTTAAAGATCAAATAGAATCAAATTTTGTACAGAATCAATCAGCAAAACGCTCTATATTTAGTATACCCCTTTTACACCCTAAAAGTCATGTTTTTCCTTATTTTAGAGTAGCTTGCACCCCGTTTACCGCAGAAATTTGCAATTCTTAGGTCAAAAATGGAATGATGTAATCAAGAGAGTAGAGCTGAACCTGAAAACGTAAAGACATACATACAAGGATTTCGATGAAGAATTTATCTATATATAATGACCTTAAAACCCGTGTTATTCCAGGCCTCGCCACAGAACACCGGATTGTTTCAATGCCCTACTGGACTTGGTTCTGGTTAGACGACTTTATGAAACGCAACAAAATAGATAATTTCAGTAATATGTACCAAACCGTTGGTCAAAAATATGACCTTAGTAACGACAATTTGATTGATACATTAAAGAACATCGCAGAAATTCACGAAGAACATAGCATGCGCCAACTACATAATTTGGCAAATGATAACGGAGTTGAGGGACCACAGGGACAACATTTTATTACTAAAATCCTTCCTCTGCGTAACAAGAAAACGGCAAAACGTAAAAAGCCATTACAATTAACAAGAATTTATAAGCTATTCAGCTTCATGCCTTGCGCGACAACATCAGACGCTGTCTGGCGCCGCAAGAGCCGTATACATACGACTAGAGTAAGCTGAGTATCACTATGTATTATTAAGTATTTCTCCCCCCTAGACTATCAGGCACTTATTGAAAAATAAGTGCCTTTTTTTATCTGCTAAAGTGAAAGGAAATCATTAAAGTGATATAAGCGAAGAGCATCATGCCAACAATAGCTATAATTCTGATTTTGGCTTCGGTGAGTTTTATTTCACAAACCTAACTCTGCGGCTTCGAGGTTTTTGATTTGGTCGCGGATTTTTGCGGCTTGTTCGAACTCTAAATCAGCGGCAGCTTTATGCATTTGCGTTTTCAGTTTTTCAAGATGCTTCGCAACTGATGATGGGTTTTTAAGAATTTCTTGAACGTTTTCTTCCATACCATAACGCTTGCCATACTGCTTTGCGCCCAAGCCGTGAATGTCATCTTCGCCTTTATCCGCTTCAATCATTTTATCAAAGCCTTTTGATACAGCGCGTTTGATTGTTGTTGGTGTAATACCATGCTCTTTGTTATAGGCGCTTTGGTAGTCACGGCGACGGTTGGTTTCATCAATTGCGTATTGCATAGAGCCTGTCATCTTATCAGCATAGAGAATAACGCGCCCTTCCGAGTTACGTGCAGCCCGTCCAATTGTTTGCACTAATGATGTTTTAGAACGCAGGAAACCTTCCTTATCAGCGTCTAAAATAGCCATCAGCATGCATTCAGGAATATCCAATCCCTCACGGAGCAAGTTAATACCGACCAAAATGTCAAATTCCCCCAGACGTAAGTCACGTATAATTTCAATACGCTCCAGCGTGTCTGTATCAGAATGCATATAACGTACACGCAAACCGTTTTCATCCAAGTACTCACTTAAATGCTCTGCCATTTTCTTGGTCAATGTCGTTACCAAGATGCGCCCACCTTGGGCAATGACCTTACGAGATTCGCTCATGAGATCGTCAATTTGATGTGTGGTTGGACGAATTTCAACAGGTGGGTCAATCAGTCCAGTTGGGCGGACTAATTGTTCTGCAGTGATACCACCAGCTTGCTCCAACTCCCACTCATTCGGTGTGGCAGATACATAAACTGTTTGCGGTCTGAAGCTGTTCCATTCTTCAAATTTTAATGGGCGGTTATCCAGGGCGGCAGGAACGCGGAAGCCATGATCAACAAGCGTTGTTTTGCGCGCCCTATCGCCATTATACATTCCACGAATTTGCGAGACCATAACGTGGCTTTCATCCAAAAACATCACGGCATCATCGGGCATATATTCAATTAAAGTTGGGGGTGGTGCGCCAATGGGGCGACCCGTTAGGTAACGTGAGTAATTCTCAATCCCTTGGCACATGCCTGTTGCTTCCAACATTTCAATATCAAATTGTGTGCGTTGGTCAAGACGTTGCGCTTCCAACAACTTTCCATCTGCTTCAAATTCAGCAAGACGGATTTTTAAATCCTTCTTCAACTGTGACACAGCCTGACGAATTGTACGCCCAGGTGTAATATAGTGCGAGTTCGCAAATACGCGCACGCCATCAAGCTTGGCATGCTTTTCGCCAGTCAGTGCATCAAACTCAACAATCTCTTCTATCTCATCACCAAACATAGAAAAACGCCATGCCGTGTCTTCCATGTGGGAGGGAAATAGTTCAACCGTGTCACCACGCACACGGAACATACCGCGCTCGAACGTAATATCGTTACGTTTATATTGAAGTTCCACCAATTTCTTAATCAAGTCTTGGCGGTCAATTTGTTGGTTAACATTAATATCAAATGTCATCGCCAAATAATCTTCTTTCGACCCAATACCGTAGATGGACGAAACGGACGCCACGATAATACAGTCCTTACGTTCAAATAATGCCCGCGTGGCAGAGTGACGCATACGGTCAATTTGTTCATTAATAGAGCTATCTTTTTCAATGAACGTATCCGTACGCGGTACGTATGCTTCAGGTTGATAATAATCATAGTAAGAAACAAAATACTCAACGGCGTTGTCAGGAAAGAACTCTTTGAACTCAGCATATAGCTGTGCTGCTAACGTTTTATTAGGCGCCATGATAATTGCAGGGCGTTGTAGGTTTTGTATGACATGCGCCATGGTAAAGGTCTTACCAGAGCCTGTCACACCAAGAAGAACTTGATCCGTTAGACCATCATTGATCCCTTGCGTTAAAGTTTTAATCGCCGTTGGTTGGTCACCAGCAGGTTCAAAAGCCGAGTTAATTTTGAACGGTTTTGATTCATCCAGATGGTCTGGCATCATTATAGTATTGTCTTTTGCCTGCATTATTTACTCGTAAGAGATTTAACTAACTTAAATTCTTCTTCGTTTAAGTTTTTTATCCCTTTTGTTTTATCAATAAAGGACAGTAAATTATTAATATATTTTTTCTTATCTGCTTTAGAGGCAATAAGCGTTTTAAATTCTTTTATGAATTTTTTAGACAAAGTCCCCTTCACAATAATTTTATCAATACGAGAGTCATAATAGACTTCACCAT
Organism: Alphaproteobacteria bacterium; assembly: GCA_023301585.1. Taxonomy (GTDB): domain Bacteria; phylum Pseudomonadota; class Alphaproteobacteria; order Micavibrionales; family Micavibrionaceae. The sequence continues at coordinate 14,027 of JAMASZ010000243.1, forward strand.
CATAAATTTCTTTTGCCTTACTATTCAGTAAGAGCCTAGTTTTATAATGCGTAAACATTGTTGACCAAGGTTTTTCACCCATAATAGGATTATCAGAAGCATTATCATTTGGTCCTAATCCATAAATTTTTCTAAGGAAGTTATGAACGCCATCAACAGTTTTCATGTCCTTCAGCTCAGAAGAGCTTAATCCTGACCAACGGAACAAAATTTCTACGACAATACTATTTACCTTAGGATAACCCGTAAAATAATCATTACGTTCATAACTCCATAACTGCTTCACTTTTTTATCAAGCGCGCCATCCTTCTTCATTGCTTCATGTAAAGGCGGAAGAAAACCAGCCGCAGGCAAAGTGGCTAAGTTTGGTTTTACAGGTGCGGGTTTAGAACTAAAACTACGCACCTCTTCTTTAAAAACTTGAGCCAGAGCAAAGACAAGAAGGAACAAAGCCAGAGCAACAAGAATTTCTACTTTATATTTTTTATACTGATGCGTTTTAAAAAATAAAAGAATGGTATTCAAGAAATTCTTAGAACTCTGTGTTTCCTTATTCATTGCTCTCCGTTAATCTTTTTTAGGTTTTAAAGTTGGGAAACAAATCACGTCACGGATATTAGCAGAGTTGGTTAATAGCATTATTAATCTATCAATCCCCATACCCCAACCACCTGTTGGTGGAAGACCATATTCCAGCGCAGTCACATAATCATCGTCCAACATCTGTGCTTCTTCATCACCAGCTTCCCCTTGAGCCACTTGCTCTTGGAAACGTTGTAGTTGAATTTTTGGGTCATTTAACTCAGAAAATGCATTGGCAAGTTCCCAACCATTAACAAAGGTTTCAAAGCGCTCTACTAATTTTGGATTATCGCGGTGAACTTTTGCGAGTGGTGAAATATCCATCGGCATTTCTGTCACATGCGTTGGTTGAATTAATTTAGCTTCAACACGTTCGTCAAATACTTCAGCGACAACCTGCCCCCAATTACTACCCTCTTTTGCATGAACACCTTTTGTTTTTGCAAGAGCGATAGCATCTTCAGCCGTATCAACAGCCAAGAAGTCCAGCCCAGTATGTTCCAGAATTAAACCGCACATAGACTTACGCTCCCAAGGAGCTTTGAAGTCAATTTCTTTGTCACCAAACATAATTTTGGTGGTACCGTGAATTTCCATCACTGTCTTTGACACAAGGTCTTCAACCAATTCCATGATATCAAAATAATCCATGTAAGCGTGATAACCTTCGATAGAGGTGAACTCTGGGTTATGCTTGATTGAAACGCCTTCATTACGGAAGCAACGACCAATTTCATAAACACTGTCAGCAAGACCGCCAACAATCAAACGCTTTAACGCTAATTCAGGCGCAACGCGTAAGTAGAAATCACTGTCTAATGAGTTGTTGTGGGTCACAAATGGTTTTGCCGAAGCACCACTCATAATAGCTTGCAAGTTAGGTGTTTCAACTTCAATCGCGCCCATGTCGTCCATGTAGTTACGAATGAAGCGTACAATCTTTGAACGCATACGAAGCGTCTCACGGCTTTCTTCATTTACTATTAAATCGACATAACGCTGACGGTAGCGTTGCTCAATATCCGCCAAGCCATGACGTTTTTCAGGCAATGGTAAAATAGATTTTGTTAGCATTGTTGTTTCAGTACAACGTACTGACAATTCACCGCGTGGTGTACGGCGTACCGTTCCAACCGCGCCAATAATATCACCGATATCATAAAGCTTCAGTTCTGCTAACGCCTCTTCATCCATAGACATTTTGTGGCAAAACACTTGAATTTTTCCACTTGTATCCATCAAATCGATGAACATGCCGTTATTACGGATTGCCATGATACGACCAGCAACACGAACAACGTCTTCAGTTTCTGCACCATCTTCTAGATCTGCGTACTTATCATGAATTTCCTGCGCCATATGTTGGCGATCAAACTTAGGCGGGTAAGGGTTAATCCCTTTCGCGCGTAATTCAGCCAATTTATGCTCTTTAGCTTGTCTTGGGTCAGTTAGGTCTTGCTCGTTATCTTGTACAGGTGCTTGTTTCATTTTTCTCAAACTATGTTAAAATTATTGAATGATAAGAATTAGAAGCTTTTTCAAGAAAAATCAAGGTTTTACGCCTATCACTCCCCCTAATAAGCAAGCTGGTAGCGCTATTGTTCTGATTTTCGTCATGATAGCCCTTTTTGGCGCGCTTAGCTTCACTGTGTCCAAGAGTATGCGTGGTGGTGGTGGTAAGATTGATACAGAACAAGCACAGTTAGCCGCCGCAGAAATCCTCTCCTACGCCCGCTCTGTTAGAAGCGCAGTTCAAGAGCTTCAAATTAACGGCTGTAGTGATACTGAGATTAGTTTTGAAAATTCAGTTGTTGGAGGATACGTCAATCCAAACGCGCCAACCGATAAATCATGCCACGTGTTTGATAGCAATGGCGGTGGGTTACAATATAGAGCGCCTGATAATAAATGGCAGGACCCTTCAAAGGTTGGAGATACTGGCTATAGCGAAATCTATTTTGTATCTACAAATATTGTTACAAATTTAGGAGAAGGCAGTAACGACGACCTTTTACTACAAGTAAACTGGTTAAAGAAATCAGTCTGTGAAGAAATAAACAATAAAATTTATAGTGATAAAACTATCACTGAAGACAATGCAGGCTTCTTCCGTGACAGCAAAGCTGCTGGTGTTTTTGATACAGGAAGTGGGCATATTAATCTTTCAACTTATTCCGCACACAACGCTCAACCAATAGCCTGTTTTACATCCCAAACATATGGTGGTTACTATTTATACCAAGCCTTAATCATAAGATAAAAAATGAAACATAAAAACTCACAATCTGGAAATGCGCTTTGGTTTATTTTAATTGCCATTGCTTTGCTTGGTGGGTTGAATGTGATGCTCACACGTTCTTCTAACACCAGTAATGAAACTGGGGAGTATGAGCGTTTTACAATTCAAGCCAATGAAGTTTTAAACTACGCAAAATCAATAGAAACCGCCGTTCAAAACCTTCGAACGCGCGGGTGTAGTGAAAGTGACTTATCTTTTGAAAATAGCATTGCTACAGGCTACATAAATGCAAACTCTCCTACAGATAAGTCTTGCCATATATTTGACCCTGCAGGTGCTGGTCTTACTTACATAGCTCCTAATAAAGATTGGTTAGACAGCACACAAAGTACGGAGGCGCTATACGGAGAGGTATACTTTAACAGTAGAACATGTGTATCAGAAGTTGGTGGTGGTCCTGTGGGTTGTGCCACTGGAGCAAACTCTTTTGCAGATTTAATATTAACTGTACCGTATATAACCAGAGATTTTTGTCAGGCTTTAAATAAAACAATTTATGGAACAACAACAATCCCTGTAGAAACCGCTAATGCTTGGTCTAACAGCAATGCTAAATTTACTGGTTCCTTCATAAATGGTACTGTCATAAGCAGTGCTGTCGGTAGTCACAAAGGTTGTTTTGAAGGCGACGCATATCCTGCATCAGGAAGTTTTCATTTCTACTACGTAATACTAGCGCGCTAATTACTTAACGGCGTTTGAAAGAGCTACAATTTCTTCTGGAGATTCTTTGACCGTGTCTGGAAAGCCCATCGCCCCCATAGACATGTCACGCTGACGGAAGAACAGTTTTGAATACGGCTCGTCCATTGCAGAATCTTCGCCAGGCACCTTCCAAATAGCAATGTTCAATTGGTCTGTATTTAGCAGTACTTTTGAGCCTTTTAAATCATGTACAATAATAAGTGCCATAACATTCCTTATGCATTAATCAATTTAACCGTGAATATCCCATGATTCAGGCATTCTGTATAGAGCGCAACCGTGCTATACCTGAAATTATGAACAACGCCACGCAATCCAGCCAAGCACCTGCCAAAATCATCTTACCTGATATCCCGATGTTATGCGTAAATGTGCAACAAGCTGCGATTTTGACGACAGATGGTGAAATTCGTGTTCTAAACCATGAAAGTGGCAATAAGCTTATCCATCAGCAACAAGTCATGCTGTGCCATGCACCTTACACCACAAAGATTTTGGGGCTGAATAGCCTGAGCGCTCCTTATTTCGACATCTTAGAATTATTTGCCTTTGTGCATCCTGGAAAATTTTGTGTCCCAACGCCAACAGGTATTTGCAAAGCACTAGGAATAAATCCACCCAGTGATTTTGAAAGCACTCCTTTGAGCTTAATGGAAGCGGCTAGTGCTTTGCTAACAGACCTACAAAAAGACCCCTACCAAGCCAAAGCTCCACCAACGAAAATTGCCAATACCATGGGCATGCAAGGGCGTGTTGAAGTTGGTGGCTGGACGTGGACACCCTTTATATTTGCAGCCCTTGGTGAGGAATACGATCCACGTATTCCAGTGAACAGTAAGCATGATTTAAATGTCTGGAAGCACTTGCCCGAATGGTCAGAAGAAGCACCCCTTCCCCCGCCATCACATCATAGTGTTGAGACAAGTGAAGCTGAAACAAGGCTCGCGCAGTTATTAGATGACAACGCTGAAGCACGTCCGCAACAAGTTGAATACACAAAGATGCTTACAAATGCGTTTAAACCAAAGAAGCACGAAGATGATCCACCGCATGTCGTTCTTGCTGAGGCAGGAACAGGTGTTGGAAAAACTCTGGGCTACCTCGCCCCCGCCTCCGTCTGGGCAGACAAAAACAAGGGCAGTGTTTGGGTATCGACCTATACCAAAAATTTGCAGCGACAAGTAAACCAAGAACTTGACCGCCTGTACCCCGATGCAGATATCAAGGACGCAAAAGTATCAGTCCGAAAAGGGCGTGAGAATTACATGTGCTTGCTCAATTATGAGGAAGCAGCAATCGCAACATCATTATCACGCACACCACACCAAGCAGTTGTTTTAGGCATTATGGCACGGTGGATTGCGGCAACTAACGATGGAGATTTAGTCAGCGGAAGTGACTTCCCTGGCTGGTTATCAGGATTGCTGGGCTATCAGTTTACGTCTGGACTTTCTGACAAACGCGGTGAGTGTATTTATTCCGCTTGCGACCATTATCATAAATGTTTCGTGGAACAATCTATTCGCCAATCAAAACGAGCAGATATCGTCATTGCCAATCATGCGCTTGTGATGATTCAAACGGCGATTAATCAAAACCCTGATGAATTACCGACACGTTATATCTTCGACGAAAGCCATCATTTATTTGATGCCGCCGATAGCGCCTTTGCGGGACATCTAACCGCACGTGAAACACTGGATTTAGGACGGTGGTTACGCGGGTCTGACACCAGCCAAAAAAGCAGATTAAAAGGATTAAAAAGCCGCGCCGAAGATTTAATCAGCGGTGACGCAGAAGCAGAAAAAGATTTATTAAATATTTTAAATTCTGCACGTGCCTTAACCACACATGGATGGCCAAAACGCCTTAGAGATAATCAACCCAAAGGATCATCTGAAACTTTTATTCTAAGTGTTTATAATCAGGTCTTAGCGCGCGCACCTTACAAAAACACGCCCTATTCTATAGAAACACAAACACATCCGTTAAACG
>JAMASZ010000244.1 GCA_023301585.1 Alphaproteobacteria bacterium
ATCATTGATTGGCAATAATCCAGGTGATTGCGCCTCAACAAAGGCATCGAGATTAGCTGCATTGCCAAACTCATTTACATCCAAAATACCGTCATTATCGCTATCAATGTCTAAGTCATCTTCAACGCCGTCGCCGTCCGTATCAGCCGCAATGGTGATTGTGAAACTGCCAAGCGTTTCAGCCGTATCGGCATCCGCCGTGAAACCGTCAACGTCTGATGTAGACGCGCGAACATCGATAATAATGTCGCCCACGGCATCAGCGCCCGCTGTGTAAGTCAGCGCGGCTGCGTCCCATGCCGTAACATCTACGCTTTGGCTGCCCGTTGCCGCTGTGAAGCTATTGGTGCCATCTGTTATGGTGTGACCAACTGGAATATTATCCAGCTCTACCGTGAGCGTCTCAGAACCATCTTGGTCAACGAGTGCCGCAAGAACAGCGTTAGTGATTGCAATATCTGTATCTTGCTCACCCGAGAAATTTGTCGTCGCAAGGGTCGGTGCATCCGCAACGCGGCTAATAGCAACGTTTACAGTTTGAGACTCGCCGCGGTAATCAAAGACAAGCGCTTGTGTATTGCCTGAGAAATGCTCATTTGGAATAAATTCAAGCGTTTCTAAATCTTCGGCATTAACTTCCCAATTACCCGTTTCAGCATTTAGGCTGCCTGCATTAAATGTTCCGCCTTCGGCAAAGCCAGAGATTTCAATCGGGGCGCGGCCAGAATAAACAGCCTGAGCGACAACATGATAATTTGCGAAAAATCCTGTTTGCACACCCGGTTCAGGTTGCGCGCTACCTTGCAAGACAACAGCCCCGTCAGCATTTGTGACAAGATCAAACTGTAGGACGGCTGAGAATTCGTCAGAGAACTCACCAACACTGGCGTGATTTGCAATCGTATCAACGTGATCAATCAAGCGCGTACCAAACGGCACATTTGACCATGTAATCAGATCAGGGTTAATCGCTCTGGTCGTGATGAAAGTGCCAGACGTTGTTCCATTTTCAAAATCAACGATAATTCTAGCTGTACCCGTATTTTCATTATCACTATCCGCGGCCTGCGTCCCAGAAACTGACATGGCTAATGTTAGGCTCGCCGTTTCAGCGCCTTGCGCGACGGGTAAGGCAAATGTTGTCGTTACATTTGGATTTTGGATATAGGTGAAAACGGTGGCTTCCGTGCCGAGGGTAAAGGCCGCCGACCCCGCGTCAACGCGGTCATAGGTTTCGACAGAGAATAAAAGTTCAAATGGCCCGCCTGCATCTGATGCCCGCTCAATCGTCAAATCATCGCCAGATTGCGTAATTGTTAGATCGTGAACATTCGCAGCAAACCCTGTGGCGTCGCCCAGAATTATAGCGCCGCTGGCGGGGTCAAGTATCGATAAGCCTGAGCTTAAATCATACCCTTCAAAGGCAAAGGCAACAGTATTATCGCCGCCGCGCCCTGTTTGAGAGAAAATCGTACCGCTCGCGAGGCCCGTATCGAGGTCGATAACCAAACGGCCTGAAGCTTTGTCTTCATCTGTACTCACCGTACTATCTCGGCCGCCTTGGAAATTAACAACGACAACATTCGCGTCCGGTCCAATCTCAAAAGTTGACGTAAACTCTGTTGGGGTTTGAACATCGCCAAAGGTTTCGAGCAAATTCATCGAAGACCCGTCGGAGGTTTGAAACTCAACGAGATAAGCTTGGTCAAGAAGTGTATTCGTCGTCACCAGCGATAAGACACCGTCTGTGACATCAACCGTGAAGTTATTCAGGTTCTGGGCTCTTTCGCCAGCCGTTAAGCCTGTCGAGGCTGCATCCCCGAATGGCACATCAGCGAAGGTGAAATTATCAGTAGATCTTTGTGAAAAACCGTAGCTGACAAAATCATGACCTGAATAGGTCTCTGTTGCTAAATCAACACTAATGACCGCGGAAATAAATTCTTCTTCTGCAGAATTAACATTCCCATTATCATAACCGCCGATAGCCGTAATCAAAATACCTGTTACATTTGGCGGAATGTCAAATGTGGTTGGCGTGGTGCCATCGCTAGCATCATGAAAACCAATCGCAGTTCCGACTGTATTGGGAAGATCGCCGCCAGAAATAAGGGCAGGGTCAACGGTAATTGGAATCGGGATTGGGTTGTCTTCTATGCCCGTTACATCAGATGCAATCGTCAGTAAGCTGCCCTGCATGCGTTCTAGGGTGACGTTGGCTTGCGCCTGCTCTGTGCCGTCAGATACGGTATAGCCAAAGCTCTCCGTGCCAACCGCTAGCGGTGATGTTGTCACGCGTAGCTCGCCCGTTGCAAGCAGTTCAATCTGCGTACCAGAGGCTAGCTCAACAACCGTGCCGACAGAGATTGGAATCGGCGTTGAGGGATTAACGGGGTCAAAAATACTCGTAATTGTGAGCGTATCTCCGTTATCATCTGTATCATTGGCTAAGACATCAATATCGAGCGGTATATTGCCCGTGATTTCAAGCGGTGTCGCCGAACCGTCATCACCCGCCTCTGGCGCCACATTGCCATCGCGGAAATCAACATCCGCAACTAATGGCGTAGCGTCGCTCGCGTCGCCGTCTGTATCAGGGAGCGCAGCTGCGCCTGCCGTGATGCTTTCATTGACGTCAAAACCGTCGTCAGCATCCGTGCCATTTTGTGTATCAAATACA
>JAMASZ010000245.1 GCA_023301585.1 Alphaproteobacteria bacterium
AAATGAGTCGTTTAAGAAATTTGTTTAAAAAATGGGATTCATGCTTGCTTGGGCACAATTGTGGTGTTAAGTTCAGGGCATTCAAATTGAGATTATTTAATAAATTAGCTAACAAGCTAGAAACTATGTGGGGAGAAATATATGTTTCACCGTTTGAATGCTGGTAAATCGGATGTAGAAGCTGATAGCCCGCAACAAGTAAAAAAGGATAAACCTAATTATATGGAGCGCCAGCAACGTTCGGGATTAGATCAATCAGCAGTCGAGCGTTTTGCTAAAAGCAGTGAAACATTAGAGGCAGATAAAGACCTTCCACCAGCAAACCAAAACGCTACGTCGCCATATGCTATTAAGACTGTTGTCGCTGACAGAGAAACTACAAACTATCAAGCGGAAACAAAATTAGAAACTAAACCAATTAATAAGACTGAATTAATAATAAAAGAAGAGGACACCAAACCAATGAACACAGATAACACACAAAACAAATCAGAATCACAAACTGACGATAATTCATCAATGCAAGAGCGCGTTGACATTCCTGGAAACAACTTCCAACGTCCAAACAGATCAATCGGTCAGCCTGCTGCGGCAACTGCGCAACCAGCTAGCCGTCCTGCTTACCCAGGTACATATGCTTCTTCACCTTATGGTTCACAAGCAAATGATGGCGATAACCGCAAGCTTGTTATCGGTCAAGGTATCAACCTTTCAGGTGAAATTGATTCATGTGATCACTTAATCGTTGAAGGTACAGTTGAAGCGGCTCTTAAAGGCGCAAACATGATGGACGTATCTGAAAGCGGTGCTTTCTTCGGTACAGTTGAAATTGAAGAAGCTGTTATTGCTGGTCGTTTTGAAGGTGACATCGTTGTAAATGGTCGCTTAACAATTCGCTCAACAGGCGTTGTAATGGGTACTATCTCTTACAAAGAAATCGCTATTGAAGCAGGTGCTACTTTAGAAGGTACAATTGCTCCAATCGGTTCAACTGTTACAGCAGCTAAGCCAACAACAAAAAAAGCAGCTACACCAGCTAAATCAAAGAAAGTTCAGAACACTGATAACGAACTTCCTTTTGCTGATAAAACTGCAGCAGCGGCAGAGTAATAATACTCTCCATTAATTAGGGAAAGCGTAGGCAAGCTCTGATGATAAGAATGTTTAATAAAACTGATTCATATAAATCGTTTATAGCCTCTGGCTTTGCATTTTTATTGTGCCATCGACGTGGTTTCACGTCTTTGGCGCTACTTTCTTGCCTATTTTTCATGGGAAGTTGTAGTGATAATTCGGTATTTACAAACTGGTTGAGTAAACCAGCTGAAATATCGACATTATCTAAAACTGATCTGGATCGTTACGCACGTGGTGTCCAACTAGGTGTAGCGAAAAACCCAGATCAGTTGGCTTCGCTCAGGCAACAAGACGTTGAGCTTATTTTTTCAAAGCCGCATTTTGTTCGTAATGATGGTGTCACACAAGTTTGGCAATACCGTACAGAATCTTGTGTCGTTGATATTTACTGGCAAGGTTCAAACGTCCAAAACAAAGCGAAATTTGTAGAGTTTCGTGACCGTCAGTTAAATGGTGAGATGGAAGCGAACAAATCTGCTCCGTGGCATTGTGTTCAATCACTTGTTCAAAACCGCGATATCTAAGCTTCTATATTTAAGCCGTCTTTTCTTTAAAACTACATAAATCAATTACTGGGCAGTTTGCGCAGTCAGGCTTTCGTGCCTTGCAAATATAACGGCCATGTAAGATAAGCCAGTGGTGGCAATGAAATTTAAATTCATCAGGTACGGCTTTTAAAAGCTTTCTCTCAACAATATCAACGTTTGTTCCTTTGGCTAAACCTGTGCGGTTGCTAACGCGATAGATATGGGTGTCCACGGCAATGGTGGGCTGTCCGAATGCCATGCTTAGGACGACATTAGCGGTTTTACGCCCAACGCCTGGCAGTTTTACAAGGTCGTCCATGTTCTCAGGGACTATGCTATTATGCTCATCAATTAAAATTTGCGCGAGTTTAAAGACATTCTTTGCCTTGGTGTTGAAGAGTCCAATGGTTTTGATGTGATGGCGGATACGTTCTTCACCTAGTGCGACCATTTTTTCTGGTGTATCTGCCTCGGCAAATAGGGCAGGCGTGGCTTTGTTTACGCCAATATCAGTTGCTTGCGCCGATAATACGACAGCGACCAGCAGTGTAAATGGATTCACATAGTCCAATTCGCCTTTCGGCTCAGGGCTTATTGCTTGAAAGCGTGTAAAAAATTCAATTATATTTTCTTTTTTCATGGGGCTTCAAAAACACCTTTTTCTAAGTTCTTTGTGACATTACCAGCCTTAAATGTTTGCGCGTTCATACAGAGATATATGCCAGTTTCAAGCGCTTGGCATTGTGCAATGGCATAACCCAAGTTAAAGCCAGCGTCACTTGGGTGTAGAGCAATGGGATACATAGAGCCTGTAAGGATAATAGTTTTATTATGGTTTTTAGGCAATCTTTCAAGGAGTAGGTCGGCTGTTATAGACATCGTGTCAGTACCGTGTGTGATGATAATATGCTCCCCAGAATTTGAAATAGCCTCTATTATTTTTTGATAGATTTCTTCCGTCATGTCACGGCTATCAACATTGCAAACAGGGTGGTAGTTAATATCAAATTTGGGCTGTATATAACGCTTTAAAAAATTGGGGATGGGGGACGGATCATCGGTGCTGAGGGTCGTTTGAGCAATAGGGTCGTATTGTTTTTCTAACGTGCCACCAGTAATAATAATGTCGAAAGAATGGGTGTTTTGCGTCATGTGGAAACCTGTTGCTTTTATATTTATACCTCCCTTATAATCGTTTTTATGGAGAAAATCATCTACGGACTGCAAAAAACCCAATTGGGTGACATGATTTTGGCAAAAAGTGCCAAGGGACTGTGCTGGATTGGATTTATGACCACGCGTGCGCAAGGGGCTTATAAAGGCGATGCGCTGGAGCGTATGAAGGTGTTTTTACCTAAGGCTGATTTTGAACGTGATGACCAAGCCATTAAATCTGACATTGCTGAAGTATTGAGCGCTTGGGAACAAGACAGTTTAAGTCGTTTGAAATTGGATTTACGTGGTACAGAATTTCAAAAATCTGTTTGGCAGTCATTGTTAAAAATTCCAAAGGGTGAGGTCGTGAGTTATGGTGCCGTAGCCAATGACATCAACCGCCCTAAGGCATATCGCGCCGTTGGGACTGCTGTCGGTGAAAACCCATTAACATTGATTGTTCCATGTCACCGTGTCGTACAAGCGTCTGGTGCGCTAGGCAATTATGGCTGGGGACTTGAGGTGAAAGAGAAATTGCTCAAGCTCGAGGGCTATAAATAAAGCCTGAGAATAAGACGTAAAAAAACCGCTAAACAGATGTGAAGCGGTTTTAATTTATTTAATAAGAAGGGTTTTAAACCCAGTGAATATTAGTAATCGCTTTTTTTGCGAGCAGTTTTACGTGAACGACGGATATTCTCCTGTTTCTCACGCTTACGCTTAGCTGTTGGTTTTTCAAAGTCACGACGCATTTTCATTTCACGGAAGATTCCTTCACGCTGCATTTTTTTCTTTAAAACACGTAGGGCTTGTTCGACATTATTGTCGCGAACCGATACAGTTACCAATTAAAATCACCTCTTTCTTATTTGGTCTTTTTGCCATTTGGCGTTATATATACGTGACTAGTTACCTGCATTGCAGAGCTAAATCAAGTAATATTAAGGATTAATGGATTAATTATATGCTATTTAGACAGTTATTGCAATCAATACCCCTGTTTCTTGCGGTTTTTGCTGTGTCTCAGCCAGCCTTCGCTAAAGATGGTGTGAAACGCCCTGCGCCAGAAATTGCAACAGGCAAACAAGCTAAATTCATTGTTTCTGGGCAGAAGATGATGGTTGTGAGCGCACATCCACAGGCTACACAGGCGGGTTATGAGATTTTAAGAAAAGGCGGCACAGCTGCAGACGCCGCAATTGCTGTGCAATTAGTCTTGGGTATGGTTGAACCACAATCATCTGGTATTGGTGGGGGTGGATTTGCGCTCTATTATGACGCGGAAAATAAACAATTAGTAACCTTAGATGGTCGTGAAACAGCGCCGCTTAATGCAGGAAAGCACTTATTTACTGACAAGGATGGGCAGATATTAGATTTCTATGACGCGTCCATCGGTGGTCGTGCGGTCGGTGTTCCAGGCATGGTTCGTATGATGGAAAAGCTTCATGGTTGGTATGGAAAAATGCCGTGGCAAAATTTATTTGAGCCAGCAATTAAAACAGCAGAGCAGGGCACGCAAGTGACACCGCGCTTGTTTAAAATGCTATCAAAAGAACGTTCGCGTTTTGATGTTGATGTGAAAGCAAAACTTTATTTTTACCCTGATGCAGAAACGCCAGCGCGTGTAGGCGATGTTCTGACCAACCCAGAATATGCACATACGCTTAGAATGTTGGCGAGCGAAGGGCCAAATTATTTTTACCGTGGCGAATTGGCCAAAGAGATTGTTGCGAAAGTGCGTGAGGAAAAAACCAATCGTGGATTGTTATCAATCGAAGATATGAGCGCTTATAAAACTAAGGAGCGTAAGGCCGTTTGTGGTTTTTATCGCGAATATAAAGTCTGTTCAATGGGGCAACCTTCAAGTGGTGGTTTAACGTTGTTAATGACATTGAGTATGTTAGAGAAATTTGACCTACGCGCTATGGGTGCTCAAAATCCTAAAAGCTGGCATGCAATTGCAGAGGCCAGCCGTCTGGCCTTTGCAGATAGAAACCATTACATGGCGGATCCAGATTTTGTTGAAACGCCAGATACATTGTTGTTGAATCCTGATTATCTTGTTAGTCGTGCAAACTACATTAATTTAGAAGGGGCAATGCCTAAAGTTACAGCAGGCACGCCGCCGAATTGGAACTCTAATAAAGAGCAATCACCTGATGATGCGTTAAAACCAACAGGTACATCGCATATTACGATTGTTGATGGCTACGGTAATGTTATCTCTATGACGACAAGTATTGAAAATGCGTTTGGTTCCAGGTTGATGGTCGGCGGTTTCTTACTTAATAACCAACTGACTGATTTTTCTTTTAAACCGCATGACGAACAGGGCTATGAAATTGCCAATAATGTTGCTGGTGGAAAACGCCCACGTTCATCAATGGCTCCTGTAATTGTTTTTGATGAAGAGGGGAAGCCTGTTATGGCGCTCGGTTCTGCGGGTGGTAGCCGTATTATTGGATACGTGTTGCAGCGTATTATTGGTGTTCTTGATTGGGATATGGATATACAGAGTGCGTTGGATATGCCTAATATTGTCCATCGTGGTAAGAAGCTCGAAGTTGAAACGACGGGTGTTGATTTTGCAGAGCCTTTGAAAAACTTCGGGCACCCTGTTGAGGTGGGGCCGATGAATAGCGGTTTAACGGCTATTCATTTCAAAAATGGGCAGATTTTTGGTGCTGCTGATTCGCGTCGTGATGGTGTTGCTTTAGGGGAATAGATTAATTACATAATGTTACAATTTGGCGTTTGTATCGATTTATGACATAATCCTATTCGAAGCATTCGCTTCTTCAAAAATTAAAATCATATAAGAGGTTACTATGAAAAAAGAATTTGCTGAATTTATTGGTACGTTCACACTTGTTTTATTTGGGTGTGGTGCTGCCGTTATTGCTGGAGAACAAATCGGCGTATTGGGTATTTCGTTTGCGTTTGGTCTTGCGTTAATTGCAATGGCTTACGGTATTGGTGCAGTATCAGGTTGTCACATTAACCCAGCGGTAAGTCTTGGTGCTTGGATTGCTGGTCGTATGTCTTTTACTGATATGCTTCGTTACATGATTGCACAGTGCGCTGGCGGTATTGCTGGTGCTTACATTTTGATGACATTAATGAGTGGTCAATTAGAACCGTATGATGTTGCTGCTTCTGGCTTAGGACAAAACGGTTGGGGGGAAGGTTACCTCGGTCAGTTTGATATGCATGCGGCGTTGTTATTTGAAGTTGTTGCAACTTTCTTATTTATGACTGTTATTCTTGGATCTACAAATGATGATGCTCACCCAGCAATTGCTGGGCTTGCTATCGGTCTAACGTTAGTTGTTATTCACATTGTTGGTATTCAAATAACAGGTGTTTCTGTGAACCCAGCTCGTAGTTTAGGACCAGCATTATTCGTTGGCGGACAGGCAATGGATCAGTTATGGCTGTTTATTGTAGCTCCTTGTGTTGGTGCTGCATTAGCCGCTCTTAGGTACCGTTTTTGTCTTTTAACTGGTGCATGCTGTGGTACTTGTAAGAAATAAATAAACGACATAATTTTTTCGAAAAGCAGCCTATTTTTCATAGGCTGCTTTTTATTGACATATACAGAGAATACGCCTATTTTCTCCAAAGTTTAACAAGTAAGAGATTTGAAAATGGCATTTCATGACGAAAAGAAAGTAAGCGGTGAGTTGTTAAAATTCCCAGAGCGTTACGTCGCCGAGGAAAATTCTAAGCCTGTTTCTAAGGAAGATGTAAGCTCTCTTAAAACAATTTACAAAGCAGCCTAGGCTGCTTTTTTTGTCTTTAAATTTAGTGCGGCTTCAAGAAGTGTTTTTGTATAGTCTTCTTTTGGAGATTTGAAGATGTCTTTAGCTTTACCGCTTTCAACAACCTTACCATTTTTCATCACAATCAAATCATGTGCCATGGCGCGCACAACACGCAAATCATGACTGATGAATAGGTAGGCGAGGTTATGTTCTTTTTGAAGGTCACGTAGTAAATCAATAATCTCAACTTGTACCGATACGTCCAACGCACTTGTTGGTTCATCAAGTACCACGAATTTAGGGTTCAAAATCATGGCACGTGCGATAGCAATACGCTGGCGCTGACCACCAGAAAATTCATGTGGGTAGCGATGGCGTGTTTCAGGGTCCAAGTGAACTTTTTTAAGAACATCGACGATTAAATCATCACGACCTTGCGCGTCCAAATCAGTGCGGTGAATTTTTAGTCCTTCTTCAATAATTCCTGCAACGCTCATGCGTGGTGACAAGGCGCTGAAGGGGTCTTGGAAAACAATTTGTAAATCAGAGCGTAAAGGCGTCATATCTTTGCGTGAAAACTTGGAAATGTCACTATCTAGATAGTGGATTTTACCTTCACCATTTAGGAGGCGTAACAATGCTAAGCCAAGTGTTGATTTACCAGAGCCACTTTCGCCGACAATGCCAACCGTATGACCAGATTTTATTTCAACATCAATGCCATCAACAGCCTTCACCCAATCCGTGGTCTTTCCTAACCAATTTTTCTTCTTAGGGAAGTGAACTTTTATATTGTCGCCTGTGATGACAGGGAGAGAATTTTTAGCTGGCGCAGGAGCGGTACCCTTTGGTTGTGCGTTTAATAATTTTTTTGAGTACTCATGAGCAGGTTTTTTAAAGATGGTTGAAGCTTTGTTCTGCTCTACAATTACGCCTTGTTGCATAACACAAACATCATCAGCAAATTTTTCGACAATCGATAAGTCATGCGTAATCATCAGCATTGCCATTTTAAGTTCAGTTTGAAGTTCTTCTAACAATTCCAGAACTTCGGCTTGTACGGTTACGTCCAACGCTGTTGTCGGCTCATCCGCAATGAGTAACTCTGGATTATTTGCAAGCGCCATGGCAATCATCACGCGCTGACGCTGACCACCAGACAATTCATGCGGATAAGCATTGAGGCGTTGCTTCATCATTGGAAGTTGAACCATATCTAATAGTTCTTTAACGCGTGTTCTCGCATCGGTTTCGTTCATTTTTTGATGTAGTCGCAGGACTTCGCCAATTTGACGTTCAATAGAGTGTAGTGGGTTTAGCGCCGTCATAGGTTCTTGGAAAATCATACCAATTTGCGAGCCACGAATATGGCGCATAAAGCCGTCTTTTTTACCGACTAATTCCTCACCATTAAACTTGATACTAGAATTATGCGGGTGCGAGGCAAGCGGGTAGGGAAGCAGTTGCATAATCGACATGGCGGTCACGGACTTACCCGAACCACTTTCACCAACAAGTGCAACGGTCTGACCTTCCTCTATTGTGAAGTTAGCATCTTTCACTGCATGGAAAACACGTTGGTTGGTCGTGAAATCAACATGCAGGTTCTTTACTTCTAATAGAGGTGCTTTCATACCTTATTTTTAGCTTAATTTCAGTGTTGTGAGAAGGCAAAAGGGATAGTTATCAGGTGATATCTTTATGCTGTACCCAAGGCTTGATTGGTGCTGGTGGTTTATCAGAAGGTTTATAAATCATATCGTGCTCTGCCATGGATCTGAAGATAACGCTTAAACCATAATAACTCGTGCCACGATCCTGTATCATCCAAACAATGTGGGGTAATTGTTGATGGAGCGTTGTTTTAAAACGCTCCGCATCGATGTCTGTAATATCAGTTTTGGCCGATTCTAACTGTTTATCGGTTAATTCAAACATCGAAAGCGCGTCAGGAATGAAACTCACTTGGTCATGTATGGACATGTTTTCCATTGCCCAGACAATGTTGTGGTCATATTCTCGTATAGTGTTTGCTATTTGTGCATAATTCATATGTACTATTTACATACATAGTTACCATAAATCAATAATAAAGTTACGCATCTTTGATGTGTTGAAGCTATTCCTTGAGTTTTAAAGGGTTTTGCTATAGAAATGGCGCATATTCACAATTTAGAACAATTAGGAGAATTCGTTATGGATTTACTACAACTTTTACAAGCATCTGGTCAGCAAGACAAAATCATTGGTGCTTTAGCGGGTCAGTTTGGCTTGGATCAATCACAAACTGGTGCTGTCATGGGTCAAGTTATGGGCGCGCTAAAAGGCGGTATGCAGAAGCAAGCAAGCCAAAATGGTGTTAAACCATTAATCAATGCAGTGATGAAAGGCAACCATGGTCAGTACATGGATGAGCCAACACAGCTTTTGAGTGCGGAAACAGAAGGTAATGCAATTCTTGGTCACTTGTTAGGTAGCAAGGACGTAAGTCGTGCGCTAGCAGGTAAAGTAGAACAAGACACAGGCGTTAGTTCTTCGATTGTTAAAAAAATGCTTCCTATTCTTGCAATGGCAGCAATGGGCGCGATAAGCAAAAACTTAAAGCCTGCTAATGCTGGCACGCAAAGCTCTGGCAATATGTCTGGTGCTGCTGGTCTTTTGGGCACATTAGGTGCGTTGGCTGGTAACCGTGGTGGTCAAGCTGGTGGTATGGCGGGCATGATTGGAAGTCTTTTAGGTGCTAAAGGTGGCGCTAACAAAGCTGGTCTTGCTAGCATCATGGGTATGTTAGACCAAAATAATGATGGTAATCCGCTTGATGATATCATGAAAATGGTCGGTAAATAATTCAGGCTAAATAAATAACACTGTGAGCGTTGTAGTTTAAACGCTCACACCTACATCTTCTAAGCACCATGCAAGAACTGCTTTTTGTGCGTGCGCTCGATTTTCTGCTTCATCATAAATAACATTAGCTGATGAGCTCAAAACTTCTTCCGTAACTTCTTCACCACGATGTATTGGCATGCAATGCATGAAAATAGCATTGTCTTTGGCGAGGTTCATTAGCTTTGAATTTACTTGATACGGTTCAAAAATATCTATTGCTTTACCTTCTTGTCCCATTGATACCCACGTGTCAGTAACGATAACGTCTGCATCTTTTGCTGCTTCTTCGGGAGTGTCTACTAAGTGCGCACGAGGATCGGCCTTAGAACGTAAAAGTTCAGGAACAGCTAATACAACTTCAAAACCAAATTTTTCTGACGCCTGCACAAAAGTATGGGCAACATTGTTATAGTCTCCAAACCATGCAATTCGTTTTCCCTCTATTGGACCTAATTTCTCTTCTATGGTTAATAAATCTGCCATTATCTGGCAAGGGTGAGAGAGGTCAGTAAGCCCGTTTATAATGGGGACAGTCGTGTTTTTTGATAAGGTTTTAAGCGTATCGTGGTCGCTCATTCTAACCATCGCGGCATCAACAAAGCGTGATAACACTTGCCCTGTATCTTCAATGCTTTCTGCCCCAGTTAATTGGATTTCATCCATACTCATGACTATGGTGTGCCCACCAAGTTGTTTAAACGCAACTTCAAATGATAAACGTGTACGCGTAGATTTTTTATCAAAAATCATCGCTAAAGATAAGCCTTTGAATAGTTGAGGCGGATTAAACTTTAATTTTTTTAACTCATGCGCATTTACCAAAATTTCTTTTAGTTTTTGTGCATCAATATCATCAATATCTAAAAAATGTCTTATGCCTGACATGGAACGTTTCCTGATGTTATGACAGTTTTTATTTTCGTGATGGCTTC
Organism: Alphaproteobacteria bacterium; assembly: GCA_023301585.1. Lineage (GTDB taxonomy): Bacteria > Pseudomonadota > Alphaproteobacteria > Micavibrionales > Micavibrionaceae. The sequence goes on from JAMASZ010000245.1 coordinate 10,408, forward strand.
ATCAATATCATCGTTAGAAATTGTGAGGGGAGGGGTTAAACGAAGTGTGTTTGCACCCGCCTGTGTTGCCATTAATCCATTTTCAAGTAACTCACCAAGTAAGTCTTTAATTTGAAATTTCGTATCAATCCCAATCATCAACCCTTGACCTTTAAGCGCCGTAATCGCGTCGCCTGTTTCACTCTGTAGCTTTTCTAATTCAGCATAGAAATAAGTGCTAGCTTCGCGGACACGCTCAAGGAATTCAGGTTTAGAAATTTCACTTACTACGTGGTAAACTACATTTGTTGCCAATGGGTTTCCGCCATATGTTGTGCCATGGTCGCCAGCTTTAAATACAGAGCTGTATTTCTTCTTCGCCATAAATGCGCCAACTGGGAAGCCGCCACCAATACCTTTTGCAAGGGTGATGATGTCAGGTTCATAGTCAAAATGCGCGTGGGCGAATAACTTACCCATACGTCCCATACCAGTTTGAATTTCATCTGAAATAAGGGCGACTTCATTGTCATTACAAAGCTTTTGTAACCCTTGTAAGAACTCTTTTGTGCCTGCTGTTAAGCCACCTTCACCTTGCACAGGTTCAACCATCACAGCGCATACTTTGTCAGACATAAGCGCTTTTACTGAATCCAAATCATTAAAATCAGCAAAGTGAAACCCTGACATATAAGGTCCGAATTGCGGTTGGTGTAATGATTTTTCAGTGGCACTTACGGCGCCATAGGTACGACCGTGGAACGAGTTTCTAAAAACGATAATTTCTTTACAGTCTTCTGACTTGTTATAATGGGCGTAAGCACGGGAAAGTTTAAATGCTCCTTCAACGGCTTCTGCACCAGAGTTACAAAAGAAAACTTGTTCAGAACAGCAATTTTCAATAAGCAATTCTGCCGCGTTAATTTTGGGCGATGTAGCAAAAGAACCTACGCACATTGTAAATCCTTTATCCAATTGTTCCTGAACACCTTTGTTAAAAGAAGGGTGATTGTGCCCAAGCGCACTAACCGCGATACCCGCAGCGCAGTCTAAGTATTTATTACCATCAGTGTCATATATGTGACAGCCGTCAGCTTTTTCAAGTGCAACTTTTTTATGTGGGTAGAGAGGCATAATGGCATCATTAGCACGTTTTTGTAATGCTTCACCGCTTGAGTTTTTAAGTGTCATTTTATCTTTCCTATAATTGCTTTTTACTAATTTCTTTTTGATACGTTTCTTTTTCGTTTTCACGAATAATCATGGTTCCCATACCCTCTGAGGTATAAATTTCGTTGCGCAAAACATCTTTTTTGAAACCGTTAAGTATGTGAACACGTTTCACACCATTGCGAAGGGCATCAATACAGTTTTCTAATTTAACTTGCATACCATCCTTAACTGTTCCGTCTTTAATGAGCTCTTCAATTTCGCCTGATGTTAAGTATGACTGAACTTTATTGTTAACCATCACGCCGTCAATATTGGTCAGTAATACTAATTTATTGGCTTTGGTTTTTGACGCTAATTGTATAGCGACATTATCAGCATTAATGTTCAGTGCTGTGCCATTTTTAGTGAAGGCGAGGCAAGGGCATACAGCAAGATTTGTCGCAGAAAAATGCTCACGAATAGCGTCGCTATCAATGTTTTCTAACGTGCCGTCAAAGCGTGTAATGCCATCATGTTTCTTGCGTCTTTTAGCCGTTGTCCAGTGCGGTGGAAGGGCGTTTAGGACTGTTGCAGAAAGTTTGGCTTTAACTAAACTTTCGGATAATTTGAATCCTAAATCACCCGCTAAGGTTTTCTTGATTATTTTAATATCAATTTCTGAAGAAATGCGACGACCTTCAACTTTTAGAGGGGTTCGTCCAGCTTCGTCCATGGCGATATCAATAGATTCTCCACCGCCGTATATAAGTAAAATTTTAATACCGTCATCGGTGAGTTCTTTAATGTTAGAAATTAAATTTTCACGTGATTTTTTATCGGTAATAATTCTTCCACTCGCTTTTACAATGAAAAGCTGACCTTGGAATAAATTGCGATAGAATTTTTTGAATGAATTCAGCATAATCTTTACGGATAAATAGGAGTGTTAAATTGAAGCCCAAGTGTTTCATCAAGACCAAACATAATGTTCATATTTTGAACTGCTGTTCCCGATGCGCCACGTAATAAATTATCGAGCGCCCCTTGTGCAATGATTTCACCGTTATTCCCTTGTGTGAAGTTTAAATCTACAAAATTTGTGCTGACGACATTTGTTAATTCAACCTTATCAACGACACGAACAAATGGATGGTGATCAAAGACGCTTAAATTTGCAGGTGTGTTTGATTTAATAAATCCATTTGCAAAAATTCCACGTAGGAACGGACCAACAGTTGGTGCAAAGTTAAACTGTTCTTCCTTTAAACCGCTTGTTGCCAATATTTCAGGCGTATGACGATGATTGTTTACAAGATAACTCCTAATGTTCTGTGAACAGAAAGGGTGGTCAACTGGGTCACGCGCAGCACGCCCACCACCAGATGTTCCAGAGATTGCAATCACGTTTGCGCTTTCCATTTGGTCTTTGAAGGGTAGTAGTAATAATTGCACCAATAGAGCAAAACAACCTGGGTTAGCAACGGCGTCAGCCGTTTTAATTTGTTCGCGATATATTTCAGGTAAGCCATAAACGAAAGTACCATCAAGTAAATTTTCGTGTAGATGAGGGATGTTATAATAACGCTCATAAGTATCTTTGTCGTTTAATCTGAAGTCTGCAGAAAAATCGATAATTTTTGTTTTACCAAGAAAGTTTGGTGCAACTTCTTGCGCGGCCTTATGTGGTAAGCATAAGAAAACAACGTCACTGTCATTGGCGACGGTATCATGAGCCGTGTTTGTAATTGTCAGTCCATCAATATGATTTAGTCGTGGAAATAATTCAGAAAGGGGTGTGCCCTCATGTTGTCTGGACACAAGGTATTTTAATTCAATCTCTGGGTGTTGAAGCAGGCAACGTAGCAATTCTGTGCCCGTATATCCTGTTACTCCGATGATAGAAACTTTAATTTTATTACTCATATTTATCTCACGTTATTTTTTCAATAGTTTAAGCGTAATGCCAGATCTTGGCTAGTCTTAACGAATTGAAAATGTGAGGAATTTTAGTAAATACAGATCAACACAACGCCAATCCGCTAAAAGCATAGCGGAATTATTTGTTACGGCGTCGGCGGTTATTTTGCGTATTCATAAAGCTATATAAAACGAAAACAGGGTGTTCTGTCAAACAAAAAAATAAAGTGTTGTTTACAGGGTAGTCTTTCGGGGGTCAAAAGCATCACGGACAGCTTCACCAATAAAGGTCAAAAGCGAGAGCATTAGCGCGAGAGACACAAAGGCGGTAATCCCTAACCATGGTGCTTGAAGGTTGTTTTTACCTTGCGCCAACATTTCACCGAGTGACGCAGAGCCAGGTGGTAACCCAAGACCAAGGAAGTCTAAAGAAGTTAGAGCGGTAATTGAGCCTGTTAGGATAAACGGCATAAGCGTTAATGTAGCAACCATCGCATTCGGCAATACGTGGCGATACATAATGGATAAGTTGGATACGCCCAAAGCGTTTGCAGCTTTTACGTAGTCGAAGTTACGCGTTCTCAAGAATTCAGCGCGGACTACATCGACAAGGCTAACCCATGAGAATAGCAATAGAATGGCAAGTAATGTCCAAAACCCAGGAATAAACATCGCGGAGAAGATGATAAGGATATAGAGGGAAGGGAGCGATGCCCAAACCTCAATAAAGCGTTGCATTATTAAATCTAATCGTCCGCCGTAATACCCTTGGAATGCGCCAGCTACGATACCAACTAGCGAGCTAATGAGGGTTAGCGTTAAGCCAAATAGAACGGATATGCGGAAGCCATAAATAACCCGCGCCGCAACATCACGTCCTTGGTCATCAGTGCCAAAGATATTGGTCAGTGTCGGTGGTGAAGGGGCAGGCTGTGTCAGGTTGTAATTGATTGTGTCGTATGAAAAACGAATAGGCGGCCAAATTGTCCAACCTTTGGCGTCAATAAGCTCTTGAACATATTCATCGCGATAATCGGCTTCCGTTTCAAAATCTCCGCCAAACTTGGTTTCAGGGTAATTTTGGAAGATAGGCATATAAAGCCCCCCATCAAACTTTACTAGGAGCGGTTTATCATTCGCTACAAATTCTGCACATAAACATAGCATCAAAAGCGCACAGAATATCCAGAATGACCAAAGCCCACGTTTGTTGGCTTTGAACTGACCTAGGCGTCGTTGTGTTAAGGGTGATAGAACCATGAAAGGATTTTAACCTAATCACAGAGAAATTCATCAAAAATTTAGTAGTTACACGCTGTTATTACTTTATCCCTAAAACCATTTCTAATGTACGGCCATTTTTAGCGATTTCTCTTAAAGTTACCGTGCTTTGTTCGATGTTGTGTTGTAATGCAGGATTACTATCTATGCGTGTGTCATAAAGGCAAGACATGAAGGCAGGGAGCATATTGGATAATCTATTGTGCATATGGAATCTGGCGGTTTTATTGATGAAATCAATATGCCTTTGTGCGGTTTCTGGGTCTTTGATGGATTCAACGCCAGTAACATCGATGTTGGAAGGTGAGGGTTTTACTTCCATTGAAAAGCTATCAGACATTTCATCATGTTCAATATCTATATGTGTGTAATTATCGCCCAAAAACTGGTTGAAGTTATCAGTGTGAAATTCAGATACGATAGAAAAACTAATTCTGTCTTTCCCTTCTTCGCCTGTGGAACCTATACGCACTGATATATAAGCGTGATGCTGTATGTTATTATCGTCGAGAAATTTTTGTTGAGATTTGCCTGTCACAGAACTGGTTATATCGTGATTGGCATATAGTGATTTACCAAGTGCTTCATAATCACCTTTTTTTCCTTTAAACCCATTTTCTAAACAGGTCGAAAACATTGATTGCAGCCTTGGTGATTGGGCATTGCTAGGCGCCATCTGGCTTAGGGCGGCACTAAGTGTGCCTTTTGTTTTAATCTCATCTTGATTTGTATCAGGAGGCGGTAAAGTAGCTTTTGATAAGACTTCCTCTAAAAGCACAGCGACTGGGTCACGTTCTGTAGTGATTGTATTGAGTGTTTCTTCTGATGCGGCTAAAGCAAATGGTGATGTCTGTGCTGGTGATGCTACTGCTGCCGTATTAGTAGGGGGGGCGTTGTTTGAGGGCGTATTTTCATGGGACGCATCACTGCTTTGGGAGTTGAGCCATAACGCGCTTCCTAAAACTGCTGGAGCCACTATTGCAAATGCTTTGTTTATACGCATATTTTCATTCCCCTATTAAAATTGAAAGGGAACAATAACATATATTATGTAAATGTAAATGTAAATTTAATGAATAGACTGAGAGCCAGTAACAG
>JAMASZ010000246.1 GCA_023301585.1 Alphaproteobacteria bacterium
CATTTGATAAACCAAATCGTTGGATGACATCAGGTGGCCTTGGAACGATGGGCTATGGTCTTCCGGCAGCGATTGGTACGCAAATGGGTAATCCAGACGGTATGGTGATTGACGTGGCGGGTGAGGCATCAATCCTGATGAATATCCAAGAAATGAGTACTGCCGTACAATATAACCTTCCTGTTAAAATCTTTATTTTGAACAATCAATGGATGGGTATGGTACGCCAGTGGCAAGAGTTGTTGCATGGTGAGCGTTACTCCCAAAGCTACACAGAGAGTTTGCCTGATTTCGTGAAATTGGCGGAAGCTTATGGTGGTGTTGGCCTGCGGGCTACAACGCCAGAGGAATTAGATGATGTTATTGAGCAAATGTTACATACAGACAAGGTTACAATTGTTGATGTGAATGTTTGTCAGCAAGAAAATTGTTTCCCGATGATTCCATCAGGTAAGGCGCATAACGAGATGATTTTATCGCCTGACGCAAAACAATTTGATAAAAAATTAGTATAAGGGAGATAACGTTTTGGGAATTGCAAAGAAGAAAAAAAGTAAAAGTGTTTATGGTCCAAATCCAGACTTTGTTATGGAGGAGCCACATACGCTTTCTATTCTAGTGACCAACGAGCCAGGGGTTTTGGCGCGTGTTATCGGACTGTTTGCTGGACGTGGTTATAACATTGAGAGCTTAACCGTGGCGCGGGTGGACGATGTTAAAAATCTATCGCGTATTACGATTGTCAGTACAGGAACGCCGCAAGTGATTACGCAAATTAAACACCAGCTCGAGCGTTTGGTGCCAGTACATAAAGTAAATGATTTAACCGTTGAAGGTCCACATGTTGGACGCGAATTGGCGTTGATAAAAGTTGTTTGTGATGGCGAACAGCGTATTGAAGCGATTAGAACGGCTGATATCTTCCGTGCCCGTGTTGTTGATTCAACTGTTGGCTCTTTTGTTTTTGAAGTGACGGGGTCGGTTGATAAAGTCGATGCGTTTATTGATTTAATGGAACCTTTAGGCATTGCAGACATTAGCCGTACGGGTACTGCCGCGATATCTCGTGGAAAAGATACAATTTAGTTTCAGATTTACCCTTTATTAAGGTTTTCTATGCTATTTATTAGTAAAGTTACTTCTAATAAGGCATTCATCATGAATTTTAAACTCCTTAAATACTCTTTTTTGTCAATTATAGCTTTTGGCGCGTGTGCACCATCTGTTCAAGCGCAGACGGATTACCGTCAAGCACCGTTCTATGACATTGAACCTGATATTAACGAAGCATTGCCTTCGGTTCTCGGTGTAAACCGTGCGGCATCAGAAATGCTGTTTGATCGTCAAAACAATGTTACCGACAAAGCTTCTCAACAATTATTGATGCGCCATCATGGTATTTTAGAAGATAATAAATTTATCGTTGGTGGTCGCTTTATCGGCTCTTATATTGCAGAGCGCACGAATACAGATGGTAAATTTCCAATTCTTTCAAGATTACCGCCAACACATACAAGTGGTAACTATGATAATTACTCGGTTGTTAATGAAGGTGCAATTGGTGGTACGTTAACGCTTCCTTATATTACAGCTTATGGTCAAGGTGAGTACACAGAAGTCGAATACCCAGGACAAGAACAAACACAGTGGCGTAAATATTGGGTAACGTTGGGTGATTTAGACGTAGCGCCTGTATACCTAACATATGGTAAGAAAACAGTAGCGTTTGGAGATTTTAGCTCTTACGCACCAATCACACATAATCACAGTTCTCATTACTTTTGGGCGCAGACACGTCGTCCTTTGGTTGAGCTGGGCTATGTCGATAATGGTTGGAATGCGACAGCGAGTTTGATTCAAAGTCACAGAGGTTTGCGTGTTGTTAACGCGCCTGATGATGAAGATGGCTGGGGCAATTTTGCGGTTAATGCGAGTAAAACACATGAAATTGATGAAGTGCGTTCTTTTAAAGTCGGTGCGGGTTTCTTGCGTGGTTCGATTTATGACAGCACATTGGCGCATCATCCACCGGATTTTGGATTGAATGACCGCGAATGGAGTGGCGCTTGGAACGTTAACGGACGTTACAGCCACGGAAGCTTTGATTTCATGGCAGAGTTTACGCGTACAGTTGATAAATGGCCTGCAACAGATTCACGCGTACATGCATTGACAGTACAGGGGCGTTACAAGGATTATATTTGGAAAATCCCAACTACTTATTCGTTGATGTATAGCGAAGGTATGCAAGGTGATAGTGGTGATGAGTGGCATGTCATGCGTCAAGGGGGTGCTGGTTTAGAATTAAGAGCGACACCGAATATTGCTTTTGGGTTTGAATACATGATTAACAAAAGCTTTGTGCCTTTAATTATGCCGACAGTTATTGCTGATGATGGGGTTGTATCCCATACGTTCATTGCGGGCACAAAAGTCACGTTTTAACATTTTATTACCCTGATTTCCTATTGATTTCCGCGCCATTTGATGGTTTTCTAGCGGTAGTTTAATAGTATGAAATTACAGATAAGAACCCTAAAAGGAAATAAAATGGCTAAATCGAATGTTGCGCAGTTAAAAACTGCTCCAGAACAAAATACATCAATGCGCGTTTACTATGATAGTGATTGCGATATCAATCTTGTTAAGAACAAAAAAGTTGTTGTGATTGGCTATGGGTCACAAGGGCATGCACATGCGGCTAATCTAAAAGACAGTGGTTGTAAGAATGTTCGTATTGCACTTCGTCCAGAAAGTGGCACAAACAAAAAAGCTCAAGAAGCGGGCTTTGAAACAATGGATGTGACAGAAGCTGCAAAATGGGCTGACGTGATGATGATGGCGACGCCAGATGAATTACAACGTGAAATTTACTATGACCACCTTCATGACAACATGAAAGAAGGCGCAGCATTGATGTTTGCGCATGGTCTTAACATTCACTTTAACTTAATTGAGCCTCGCAAGGATTTAGACATTCTGATGGTTGCACCAAAAGGTCCTGGTCACACAGTACGTGGTGAGTACCAAAAAGGTGGTGGTGTTCCATGTCTGATTGCTGTTGAGCAAGACGCAACTGGTAATGCACAAGATGTTGGTTTGTCTTACGCTTCTGCGATTGGTGGCGGACGCTCTGGTATCATTGAAACAACGTTCCGTGAGGAATGTGAAACTGATTTATTCGGTGAGCAGGTTGTTCTTTGTGGTGGTCTATGTGAGTTAATCAAAAACGGCTTTGAAACATTGGTAGAAGCTGGTTACGCACCAGAAATGGCTTACTTTGAATGTATGCATGAAGTGAAATTGATTGTGGATCTTCTATATGAAGGAGGCATGGCAAACATGCGTTACTCAATCTCAAACACAGCAGAATATGGTGACTATGTAACGGGTCCACGTATTGTGACTGATGAAACTAAAGCCGAAATGAAGCGTGTGCTTGAAGATATTCAATCTGGTCGTTTTGTTCGTGATTGGATGCAGGAATGTAAAGCGGGTCAACCTAGCTTTAAAGCTATCCGTCGTAACAATGCCGAACATGAAATCGAAGAAGTAGGCGAGCGCCTACGTGGTATGATGCCATGGATCAAAAAAGGTCAGTTAGTTGACAAGGAAAAGAACTAATTGGTTTCTTCAAATGAAAATTCTAAAAAGGGCGACAATAATAGGTCGCCTTTTTTTTCGCAAAATTTAGACCGCCCTGTTTTAGGTGTTATCTTATTGTTAATTGCGACATCTTTAATCATTGGCATGAACGCTTTTGCTAAGTCTATTAGTGAGTATTACAACCCCATAGAAATTGTTTTTATTCGTAATTTTCTTGGTGCTTTCCTAATCAGTTTTTATTTGTTTGCCAGTCGAAAAACTCACTTGTTTAAAACACAAAAGCCTTATGGGCAGATAGCACGGGCTATTGCAGGAACAGCAGGTTTAGCCTTGGTCTTCTGGGGGTATTCGGTAATGCCTATGGCAGATATGCAGGCGTTAATGATGACTGGGGGGCTAATCTCATTATGTTTAGCGCCTATTGTTTTAAAAGAGCAAGTTGGCGTTTGGCGTTGGGGCGCCGCATTAATTGGGTTCTTAGGGGCTTTGTTTATTATACAGCCTGGTGGTGAAGCTTTTTTAGGCTGGAATGCGCTTATTGGGTTAGGGGCAGCTTTTTTAGGGAGTGCTGTAATTGGTTTGTTGCTGAGATCACTCGGGAAAACCGAACATGCCTATACGACAGTATTTTATTTCATGATAATTGGGTCGTTAATTCTACTTCCTTATATTCTTTATAGTGGCGGGACTTATGTTGCAGGCACTTATATAGGGATTATAGGGGTGGCTATTGCTGGTGTTTTAAGTTTGATGCTAAAGACACAAGCTTACCGTTTTGCCGAAGCATCGTTATTATCGCCCGTTCATTATAGTGGGATTGTTTGGGCGATGTTGTTCGGATGGATTTTCTTCGCTGAAGTTCCTAGTTTCTATGTTTGGGTAGGGTCGATTCTGATTGTCGCCTCGAACCTGTTAATCATTTACAGAGAAAATAAAAAGTCATTAAATTGAAGCGTAAAACTGATGGTCTTGGACGATTAGGTCTGCCTGTACGTATTCGGCTGTGATTGTTGTTTTGTTGATTGAGAGTTCTTGTAAATTTCCTGCATCATCGAATTTGGCATTAATGTCCAAGGTTTCTTCGCGGTAACTGGCGACTGTGACGCTGGCGGCTATGTTTGTGGAGCGCCCTTGGATAGTAACGGCGGGGTCATTATTTCTGGCGGTTAGTCTGACTTGATTATTATCGTTGCGACCTTTCAGGTAATCGAGATAGGCGCTTAGCTTTTCACTGACAGCGCGGGCGCTTTCGAGTTGTTTGACGGCATCATTAGAGATAGCAACGTCATCGATAATCTGTTTTTCTTGTTTGTTTAGTAGGGAGGGTTTGTCCCTGTTTGAGCCGATTTTTACAGTCAAGGCATCACGTTGTGAGGTGGCTTGATAAGATGTGACGCTCGCTTCAACTGAACGGAAAGATGCGTTTATTTCAATCATTATTATCTCCTGCAATTCTTGCATATTTGATAAATACTATAGCTGTCGTGCGCTATCCTTTGCACTGTTATTAGTATACCATGATTAACATTAATATTTCCTTATAAATGTAAATAATTAAGAGATTTCATTGCCTGAGAAACAACCACAGCACACGGAAAACAAGATTGTAGGAATGGCAGCAGGGCTGGCAGCGTTTTTCATGTTCGCAATTATGCAAACTTTTGCCAAGCTTTTGAGTGAGCACCATCACGTCATTGAAATTGCATTTTATCGAAACTTAGTAGCGGTAATGCCGTTTATATTTATCATCTTTGTAATGAATAAGCGTGAGATTTTAAAAGTGCAAAGCCGTCCAAAGACCGTTGTATTGCGGGCTGTCTTAGGAACGATAAGTTTAATTGTCACTTTCGCTGCTTTTGCAGTAATGCCACTAGCGGAAACAACAGCGTTTTTATTTACATCATCTTTATTTATTCCAATTTTGAGTATTTTGTTCTTGGCTGAAAAAGTAGGGCTTCACCGTTGGTCTGCAATTATTATTGGTTTTATTGGTGTTTTGGTGATGCTAAGTCCCAATGGTGATGTGAATATGCAGGGCGTTTTTCTGGCTTTGAGTGCGGCATTCCTACACGCGGTATTACAGGTTATATTGCGCTCATTAGGCAAGACCGAGAAGCCAGAAACTGTCACGTTTTACTTTGTGTTTATTGGTATGATTATCGCAGGCATACCGATGATATTTGTCGCAACGATGCCTTCGTTGGAGACTATCCCATTATTATTAGGCGTTGGGTTAAGTGGCGTTATTGCCCAAATGTTAATATCTATCGCCTATAAAAATGCGGAAGCCAGTATTGTAACGGTTTTCAATTATTCAGGCATTATTTGGGCAACGATATTTGGGTGGATGTTTTGGCAAAATTGGCCAGCAAGCACTATCTTTATAGGGGCGGCTATCGTTATTGCGTCTAATATTTTTATTATCTGGCGAGAGCGCAAAATTGGTGTTAAAAAGCCCATCATAATTGAAAAGAATTAAACTATGGCTGCACCACTTTTATTAAGCGTTAAGGACGCGGCTGTTCGATATGGAACAGTTTCCATCTTTGAAAAGCTTTCCTTTAATATTCATGAGGGAAGCCGCATTGCGCTTGTTGGGCGTAATGGGGCAGGTAAATCGACCTTGATGAATATTATTACAGGTCAAAAAGATTTAGATGCTGGGGATCGTTGGGAAGAGCTTGGTGTTTCTATTGGCTATCTCAAGCAGGATATTGTCGCAGTTGAGGGTGAAAAAGTCTTTGATTACATTTTTGCTGAAATCAAAGAAGATGAAAAAGAGCTTTATGCCTATAAAGTAGATATTGTCACTGAGGCATTACGTATTAACCCAACGGCGTTGATGACCACGCTATCCGGTGGTCAGTTAAGGCGGGCAGGGCTGGCGCGGGCATTGGTAGAAGAGCCAGATATTTTACTCTTAGATGAGCCAACCAACCATTTGGATTTAGAGATTATTGAATGGTTAGAAGTATATCTAAAAGGGTATCGTGGGACGCTTGTGTGTATTAGTCACGATAGAACTTTCTTGGCGAATATTTCTAATCAGATATTTTGGTTAGACCGTGGAACCATTAGGGTTTGTCCAAAAGGGTTTGGAGATTTTGACGAGTGGTCTGAAATGATTTTAGACCAAGAAGACCGTGAACTTAAAAACCGTAAACAAAATGTGATGCAAGAAGTTGCATGGGCTAGTCGTGGTGTGCAGGGGCGCCGTAAACGTAACATTCGTCGTTTAGAGCAAATGCGTGAAATGCGCGATAAGTTAAAATCTGATCAAATTGCATATAATAAATCAGTAACTAAAATTAGAGCGACTGTCGCAGATTCTATTGAGCATAGTTCTAAAATTGTGGCGGAGTTTTATAATGTTTATAAATCGTTCGAACATGAGGGCAAGACGACCAATATTTTAGATAAGTTTAGTATTCGTATTCAACGTGGTGACCGTATTGGAATTTTGGGTAAAAATGGCTCTGGGAAATCAACATTCTTAAAGATGTTAATTGGTGAATTAGAGCCAGACCAAGGGCGTGTTAAGCGCCGTAAAGAATTAGAGTTTTCTTACTTTGATCAAAATAGAAGTGATTTAAAGTTAGATGAAACTCTGCGTAAAACATTGTCTCCATCGGGTGGCGATTATATTGATGTGCTAGGTAAAGAGCGCCATGTTTGTGGGTATTTGAAAGATTTCCTATTTGACCCAGGGCGTGCGCAGGACTTGGTGTCTAGCCTATCGGGAGGGCAGAAAAACCGTTTGATGCTGGCGAAAATTTTAGCCAATCCAAAGACTTGTTTAATTCTCGATGAGCCAACAAATGATTTGGATATTGATACGCTGGATATGCTGGAAGATATTTTATCGCAGTATAAAGGAACGTTGATAGTTGTGTCACATGACCGCGATTTCTTGGACCAGACTGTTGCAAAGATTTTGGCGTTCGAAGGTAACGGTAAAGTTGAAACACATATTGGTGGGTATAGTGATTATCTTGCGGCAACAACAAAGAGCGGTGATGCTAAGGGGGGTGCTAAGGGCGCAAAGAAATCTAATAAACCAGTTCAGAAAAATGAAGAGGGTGATGCACAACATGCGCCAGTTGCCCAGAAACTAACCTATAAATTAGAGCATGAGTTAAAGAAGCTTCCTGAAAAAATTAAAAAGATTGAAGGAAAAGTAGCGGAATATAATACGCAATTAAGTGATGCGGATTTCTACCAACGTGACCCAGATGGATTCCACGAGATATCTAAAAAACTAGCAGATGACCAGAATAGAATAGAGCGTTATGAGATGAGATGGTTAGAAATTATGGAGATGAAAGAGGGAGCTTGAGTAGAATATTCTACATGCCGCCTTTCATTGCCATTTTCTGAGCAGGTTTGTTTTGAACCTTCAGACCTTTACCGCCACCGCCGCCTTGGCGACCGCCGAATTTAGCGTTGTCTTTCATGTGCTTTTCCATCAAGGCATCAAAGTCAGGCACTTTACCCATGTTGATTTCTTGAACGCAGGCACTAAAAAGCTGACAACCTTTGTCTTCCCATCCATATGGTGGGTCTTTTAAAGGTTCACCTTTAAGTTTGAATGATTTGAAGTCCCATTTTTCATTAACAGCTGGTGTGCAAATTAGCCAGAAAAGCTGTTCAAATGGCTTTTCGTCACCAGTGGGATTATCGCGCATAATTTGGATTTCGGCTTCTAGTTCTTTGCCGTCACCATTCATGCGGACTTCTGCGCTAAAGGTTATTCCTTTTTCGTCATCGAAAGCTGACCATGGGTTTGTTTCGTAAGCCGATAGGGTACGATTAACCGCTAGTTTATCCAGTAATTCTTTTAAAAATACACGCATATCTTTATTATAGCCTTATTTCGGTAATTTATCCATATTTTAAGCGGTTTTAGCGCCTTTCAGCGCAAAATAACAGTTATTTTTTGATATTTGCGCCAATTTTGTCGTCTTTAGCAAATTCAATTTCAATTTCTTGGTTGTTTTCCAATTGAACGCCACTCGAGATTATATTGTTATTTTTATCATAAATCACCGAAAATCCACGATCTAACACACGTTCGTACGAGTAGCTCTCTAGTAGGCGTTGAGCAGATTCTAAACGGTTTTTATGATTGGTCGTTGTTTGGTTTAACCCGCGTTGAAAGCGTTCTTTTAGGTAAGCCAGTGATTGCTTTTTATTGGCAATCATATGGTCCGGCTTGGTGATGCGCCCAACGATTTTTGTGAGGTTGTTTTGGCGCAAATGTAGTCCTGTTTTAAGGGCATTATTTAATTTTTCACCTAAATTGTCTAAGCGTTGAGATTGGTTTTCCAGTAAGCGTTTGGGGTCTGATAGTTTCGCCGCGCGTGCTTCAAGAATGTTTCTATTATTCGTTATAAGCCTTTTGGTGGAGGCAATTAGACGGTCGCTAGATTTAGTAATATGAGCGATTAAATCCATGCGCATTGGCACAGCTTTTTCGGCTGCGGCCGTTGGGGTTGGGGCACGTAAATCAGCCACGTAGTCAATTAGGGTGGTATCTGTTTCATGCCCAACGGCAGAGATAACAGGTATTTTAGAGTTTGCAACAGCGCGTACAACCGATTCTTCGTTGAATGCCATTAGGTCTTCTAGGGAACCACCGCCACGGGCAACGATAAGTAAATCTGGCTTAGGCGTTGTTTGTCCAGAAGGGGCGGCAGGTAGTTGATTAAATCCATTAATCGCGTCAGTTATTTGGGCAGCAGCAGCGTCACCTTGCACACTGACGGGCCAGACAAGTACATGGCTGGG
>JAMASZ010000247.1 GCA_023301585.1 Alphaproteobacteria bacterium
AATGGAACAATGTGACTATCGCCTTCTAGATAAGGCAAATCATTTTTCTCTAACGCGTCTTTTAAATAACGTGCATTCATATGGGCTGTTTCGCGTTCAATCGTTGATGTTTTTAAATACTCAACACTCGCTAATGCTCCAGCTAAAACCGCTGGTGGAAGAGCAGTTGTAAAAATAAAGCTGGCAGAGAAAGAACGCACCGCATCAATCACAGCCGCACTTCCTGTTAAGAAGCCACCCATCACGCCATAAGCTTTACCAAAGGTGCCTTCAATAATATCAACGCGTTCTAACAATCCGCGTTGTTCTGCAACACCGCCACCATGGGCGCCATACAAACCAACGGCGTGAACTTCGTCTAAGTATGTAAGCGCATTATAACGCTCCGCCAACTCACAAATTTCTGCGATAGGGGCAATGTCACCTTCCATGGAATAAACAGATTCAAACGCAATAATTTTTGGTGTGTTTGCAGGAGCGTCTTTAAGCAAGCTTTCCAAATGTTCTACATCATTATGACGGAATATTTTTTTCTCACAGCCACCTGAACGCATGCCATGAATCATCGATGCGTGATTTAACGCATCAGAAAAAATAATAGGATTATCGAGCAATTTAATAATCGTACTCAACGCCCCAACATTTGCAGTATAGCCAGACGTAAAAGTAATCGCGGCTTCTTTGTTATGCAGGCTCGCAAGTGATTGCTCTAAATCACAATGTAATTTTTGCGTCCCTGAAATATTACGCGTGCCACCGGCACCCGCACCATATTGTTCAATCGCATTTTTCATGGCGTTTAATACGGCCGGGTTTTGTCCCATGCTTAAATAATCATTCGAACACCAAATCGTGACTTCCTTAGTATCACCATTTTCCATGTGATGCGTTGCACGTGGGAACTGACCGCATTGGCGCTCCAACGTGGCGAAACTACGGTAATTACCCGCTTCTTTTAAACCAGATAGGTGCTGTTTGAATATATTGTCGTAATTCATGTTAAAAATTCTCTTTATAGTCTGTGTCTATATATTTCAATGTCTGGGCGATAAGTCTATAATAAAATCTGAAATATAAGGATTTTATAGCATGTTAGTTGTTTTTGGCTCAATACATATGGATCATCACTTACGGGTGAAGAAGTTCCCAAAGGTTGGTGAGAGCGTGTTTTCATCAAGTTATTCTTTATTCCCAGGTGGGAAAGGGGCAAACCAAGCCTTCGCTTCTGCTCGTATTGGCGCGAAGACTGCGCTTGTTGGTAAGGTCGGAGATGATGGCATGGGAATGCGCGTTATTAAGCATCTTAAACGCAATGAAGTTATGACGTCGGGCATCGCCACATCTGAAGAACTTTTAACGGGTATGGCTTCGGTTATTAAGAATACCAAAGGTGATGACCAAATTATAATTGCATCAGGCGCGAATGAAGAAATTCATGCCTCACAGGCACCTGCTGATATTTTTAATGAAAATAGTGTGCTGTTGGTGCAAATGGAATTATCCATGGAGCATACTGAACAGGTTATAAAAAATGCAAAGTCCAAGGGCTCTAAAATTATTCTGAACATGTCACCAGTGGCAGAATTTTCAATGTCGCTTTTAAAGCTCGTTGATTATTTAATCATCAATAGTATCGAGGCAGATAAGCTAGCCAAAAGTTTAGGTCTACCAACAGAAGACAAAGCTAAAAAATTAGCAAGCTTATTGGCAAAACAAGGCGACCTCACTTGTGTTGTAACACGTGGTGAAAAAGGGTCAGTCATGGCGGTGCCAAAGGGGACTACCTATGAAGTGCCCGCGGGTAAATTTGGTAAAATTATTGATAAGTCCGCGGCAGGAGACTGTTTCTGTGGCACCTTTGCTGCGTGTATCTATAAAAAGAGATTGGCTTCCGAGGCTCTTCGTTATGCGGCCGTTGCTGCCAGCCTGTCATGCACCGTAGAAGGCGCGCAAGAGTCGTTTCCATTCCTCGCGGACATAGAAGAAAAACTCGAGAATTTTCCAAAAGCAGTTTAAAATTTTATGATTTTTATGCGCTAGGCGCTGATATCGACGTTTGTGCCACGAATAGGGGAGTTGGGCACGCGTGAAATAGAGCTGTCCAAAACATCAGCAATTTGCTGTTCCGCTTGAGCATTCTGTTTAATGAAGCTCGTAGTAGCATTTTGCTTAGTTTGCGCGATTTGTGCGCTGACGGCTGAACCTAATTCCATGGATATTCCCCTTATCTACCCATATAAGATAACACATAAAAGTTAATGTTTCTTGAATTTTTTGTATTAATTAAAGTTCTTGCATGTTTGCGTATGCGCACTTGTTCACAACCATTGCAATGAAACGCTCACGCTCTATTGGCAAACACCTTATTTGCGCTTAAAATCATATTACAGAATCAATTTTATTAATGAAAAATCATTCGCGTCTTCGATTAAGACAAAAATGAAGGGAATAGGACTCATGGAACAGCATCAGATTATTATGAATTTTTCTGTACCTCCGAGTGCTGATGATATTAATGTCATTGCTCTGGAACAGATTGAAAACTTACCCGATGAATTAGTCGAATTTTGTGAAGAGATAGCAATTCAAATCGAAGAAATTGCAGACGAGACAGTCGAGCAAGATTTGGACCTTGAACACCCTTACGATTTATTGGCGCTCTACAAAGGCGGGAACCAAGTCTCCCCTGGTGTTGAAAAAAAGAGCGCAAATGATGATGACGTGCTTATCTTATTCCGTCGCGCCCTTTTAGATGTTTGGTGTGAAACAGGTGAAGAGTTAGTCCAAATTATCCGCGAAGCAATGATTGAAGAGCTGGGGAGCAACTTCGAATTCTCCGACGATGAAATCGAGCAAATGCAACGCAACTGCCTTTAATTACCTATGATTATACCAATTAGTTTGTTGGTTTAATACCAATAATTAACCCAACTTTTTTATGAAACACAGTAATTAGTAGTGGTGACAACCCGAATGTTTACAGTTGATATAGCGATGATGTTCTAGCCTATCTATAGCGTTCTGTGTTGCTATCAGATTATCTTGTTGGGCTTTTGCGGCTAAGAGGCTCCCACAATCTAAACTTCTCTTGGATACTTCTTTTTGTAAGGTTTCTCGCGCAATTTCATCTTCAGAATACGCCCACATACCGCAAACATCCATATTATTGGAACTCTTCGCTAGCTTTGTGTAGTGAGTTTTAAGTTCGCTGTAGCAATTAATCTTTTTATTTTTAATAGCAATATCAATTTCCGGAATTTCATATTGAGATTGATCTAAACATAGTAATAAAGCAGGAGCGCTAGATATTTCTTCTGGCGACATTTTGGAAGTTAGCGGTTTTGGTTGCGATGCTTGGCAACCAACTAGCAATAACATTGGAATGATTAATAATCGTTTCATGTTTCTTTTTCCTTTTTTATCTTCTCAACTTAACCCAATCCTTTTTCCATGAAATGCGCCATACGTTTAGCGAAGGCGGCAGGGTCGGTAATTGTCTCCCCTTGAATAATTAACGCCTGATCCATCAATAAATGCGCTGTG
>JAMASZ010000248.1 GCA_023301585.1 Alphaproteobacteria bacterium
GGCTCTTTACCTGTAAACAATGTCCCTGAAACGCTACGTGTACGGTCTTCAGTTTCAATCTTCACAACAATAACACTACGCCAGTCCTTAGAAGAACCGGTTTGTGTTTCAGAATATTTAATACCACGGCTATCAGCAATGCTCATCGCATTCACCATGTTAACGGTATCAAGCTGTGTGCTTAAAAGCGTTGCAAGCAACATTGAAGACAATGGTTTCGTATTCACTTCAGAAACAGTTCCTTGATATTCAATAGAAACAGACTTAATCGCGCTGTTTGTAATCTGACCAGAGAAACTACCAAGCTGTTCAGCCAAACGCATGTAGGGCTTAAGGCGTGGCGCATCTTCAGCAGAGATTGATGGCATATTAAGTGCATTTGTTACTGCACCGTTGACCAAATAATCCGCCATTTGCTCGGCTACTTGAATAGCTACATTTACTTGCGCCTCAGTTGTCGCCGCACCCAAGTGAGGAGTACAAACAACATTTTCGTGTCCAAATAAAACATTCTCTTTGGCAGGCTCTTCTGCAAACACATCTAATGCTGCACCTGCAACCTTACCGCTATCCAGCGCTTCCTTTAGATCTGCTTCATTCACGATACCACCACGGGCACAGTTAATGATGCGAACGCCGTCTTTCATCGTCGCAATTGAGTCCTTATTAATAAGGTTCAATGTTTTCTCATTCTTAGGGACGTGAATAGTGATGAAGTCAGCACGTTTGAATAAGTCTTCAATTTCAACTTTTTCAACGCCCAGCTCAACCGCACGCTCTTCTGTTAAGAATGGGTCAAAAGCAATCACGTTCATTTTAAGTCCAACAGCACGGTCAGCAACAATGCCACCAATATTACCACACCCAATCACACCAAGTGTTTTTGAGAACAGCTCCGCACCCATGAATTTCTTCTTCTCCCACTTACCAGCGTGAGTGGATTCGTTTGCCTGAGGGATTTGGCGCGCCATAGAGAACATCATCGCAATCGCGTGTTCTGCCGTGGTAATCGAATTACCGAATGGTGTGTTCATAACAATCACGCCTGAATTTGTAGCCGCTTTCACGTCAATATTATCAACGCCAATTCCAGCGCGACCAATAACTTTTAGGTTTTTAGCGGCTGCTAGAATTTCAGGAGTAACCGTTGTAGACGAGCGCATAGCCAGTCCTTGGTACTCACCTATTTCAGCAATTAATTCTTCGGGGGACATGCCGTGTTTTTCAACGACTTCGCAGCCTTTTTTAGCAAAAATTTCTGCGGCTAGTGGGTGCATCTTATCAGAGATAAGAACTTTTGGTTTGTTTACATCAGACATATATAACTCCTATTTTTGTCTTGTTTAGGAAAACAGACCTCCTTCTTAGCATCATGTCAGGACAAATCAAGGAACTAATGTTACTATTCAACCGTTTTTAAGAAAACCAGACTAAAGGCATCTATAATGGAAGAAAATAAAGAAACAATTAGCAACGGCATCACCCTTGCTCTTGGCACCGTCAATAACTGGGTGGCTGATTTTTACAGCCTATTGCCCAACATTATTGCTGGTTTATTTATATTCTTTGTCTTTCTCGCCATCGCCTTTGGCGCAAGATTAAGCACAAAGAAGTATTTCAGCCGTCGCGGCCGCATTGATTTAGGTCGATTACTTTCATCTCTAAGTTTTTGGGTGTTTATGTTATTTGGTTTGATTATCGCCCTTACTATTATTATGCCCTCGCTTAAACCCGGTAACTTAGTCGCCAGCATGGGTGTCGGCTCATTGGCGATCGGTTTTGTGTTTCAAGACATTCTACAAAACTGGTTGTCGGGACTGTTAATACTACTCCGCTTGCCTTTCCGCCGCGGTGACCAAATTATTATTGGCGACGCCGAAGGGACTGTTATTCGTATTGATCCGCGTGCGACCATACTGCGCACCTATGATGGGCGTGATATTGTAGTTCCTAACAGCACCGTATATTCATCAAATGTAACTATCCATACAAGCCAACCACAACGACGCGTCGAGATGGAATTAACCGTTGGTTATAATTACGATATCCGCGTTATTACAAAAATTATTCAAAACTCCCTTGAGCAAGTAGAGGAGATTTTAAAGGATCCACTTCCACAAGTTCTTTGTTGGGATTTAGGTTCAACCTCGCTTGGTATAAAAGTTAGATGGTGGATTGATTCTGAGCGCTCCGAAGAAGTTGTCTCCCGCGCCCGTGCTGTCCAAGCTATCAAAGAAGCCTTTGATGCCAATGACATTGACCCAACAGACCCACAGCTTATCTACTATCACGAAGCCAAAGACGGTGACGAGATCTTAGATGAGAGTGATGACAAACCTAATAAGAAGCAAAGCGTCACGGAAGACACGGTTACCCAAGGACCACCGCCGCCAGAGTTTAAAACCAGTGCTAGTGACCCAGAAGCCAACCAGCCAAAACTGGACGACAAATCTAAAACCATGTTAACGGATTAAACCATGAAAAATGAAGATAGCTTTATAAGTCTGCCTTGGGAATTAGAACGCGATGCGCCTGAATTTGAAGGAAACGATATCAAATCCCCCGAAAGCCTTGCGCGGTATTTCATCAGAAAATACACAAAGAAAGGCGATAGCGTTTTTGACCCCTTCACAGGATTAGGCACAACGTTATTCGTCGCAGAAGAATTAGGACGCGTTCCTTATGGTATTGAAGCCGAGCGTGAAAAGTACGAATGGGTCGCTGCCCAATTAGATAATTGGATGCACATTATCAATGGTGACGCGGCGAGAGTGTTAAACTACCCTCTTCCTAAGATGGACTTTTGTTTTACCTCTCCGCCTTATATGAAGATAAGCGATAAATGGAATCCCCTTTATTCAGGTGATCCATCCAAAGCTGGATACGATAAGTACATTAAACGCATGGGTTTTATTTATAAGAAGATAGCGGAAAAAATGAAACGAAACGCTCTGGTCGTTATTCAACTGGATAACATTGATGGAAAGCGTTTTACGCCATTGGTACGTGATGTAGGACTAGCCGTATCAAAATCGCTCACACCAATAGGTGAAACAATTATAAAATGGGAGAACGGGAAAAAAGACTACCCGCACACCCATTGTTTAATATTTAAGAAGAAATAAAGCGTTTACGCAGCCGCCTTATCTTCTTGAGATTTACAGCTCGCATAAGCCCAATCAATCCACGGCATTAATTTTGCTGTATCTTCTGGGTCAACGGTTGCGCCACCCCAGATACGGATACCTGCTGGTGCTGCACGGTAGCTTGCGATGTCGTAGCCAGCATCTTCAGCTTCTAACATCTTTGTCATAGACTTAACAAATGCTAGACGATCATCTTCAGTTTTTTCATTGAACCAAGGGTCTGTGATTTTTAAACAGATAGAAGTGCTAGAGATTGTATCTTTTTCTTCGGCCAAAAACTCAATCCAGTCAGTCTTTTCAACCCAATCAGCAACTGCCTTTAAGTTGTCATCACTACGTTTAATCGTTGCTTTTAAACCACCGATTGACTTAACCCACGCCAGCGCGTCTAAACAATCTTCAGTAGCAATCATCGACGGCGTATTCAAAGTTGCGCCTTTAAACGCGCCTTCAATTAACTTGCCACCTTTTGTCAGGCGGAAGATTTTTGGTAACGGACGATCAGGTGTGAAACCCTCTAAACGCTCAACCGCACGAGGTGATAACACCAACATACCGTGTGCTGCTTCTGAGCCCAAAACTTTCTGCCATGACCAAGTCACAACGTCGAGTTTCTCCCAAGGAAGGTCATAAGCGAATACAGCAGATGTTGCATCACAGATTGTTAGACCTTCACGATCATCTTTAATCCAATCCGCATTAGGTACTTTCACACCAGATGTCGTACCGTTCCATGTGAAAACAATGTCACGGTCTTTATCAATCGCGTTCAAGTCAGGTAAGTAACCATAATCAGCTTTGTGAATGCGTACATCTTCAAGCTTTAATTGTTCAGTTGCGTCCTTACACCAATCAAGTCCGAAGCTTTCCCAACCAAGCATATCCACGCCACGCGCGCCAAGCAGGTTCCAAAGCGCCATTTCCACCGCACCAGTATCAGATGCAGGAACAATCGCACAACGGTATCCTTCTGGAAGCTGTAAAAGTTCCACGTGTTCATCAATAACAGCTTTTAGCTTTGCTTTGCCACCAGCAGCACGGTGAGAACGCCCTAACCATGCATCATCAAGTGCCGATGTGCTCCATCCTGGGCGCTTGGTACAAGGACCAGATGAGAATTTTGGATTATTTGGTTTGATGTCTGGCTTTTGCATGGTCTATAATCTCCTAAAAAAGATATTCAATATAGTTGAAGAATTAGGAAATTCTGCTATGACTGTCCAGTCTTTTATGAGGTTTTGATGACAAAATTATCAGTTAATTTGAATAAAGTTGCTTTATTACGCAATCAACGCGATGTAGGCTACCCCGGCGTGGTTGAACATGCCAAATTCATTCTGGAAGCTGGCGGACAAGGGTTAACCGTCCACCCTCGCCCAGATGAGCGCCATATCAGACGCACAGATGTTGCCGATATCGAAGAATTCCTAAAAACATGGGACGATAAATCAATCGAATTTAATATTGAAGGATATCCAAGCGATGACTTCATAGCGTTAGTTACCAAACATGACTGTCATCAAGTCACTCTCGTGCCAGATGACCCAAACCAGCGCACTTCTGACCATGGCTGGGATATCCCGAAACACCATGACAGATTAAAATCAGTGATTGAGCAATTACACGCTGCTAATCGTCGTGTGTCAGTCTTCGTTGATCCTGACCCAGCAATGGCACAAGCCGCCCATGATATTGGAGCGGATAGAATTGAGCTTTATACAGGTCCCTACGCCGAAAATGAAATTGATGTGTCCGTCTATGCTGAAACTGCACAAGCCGCATTAGCATTGGGCGTTGAAATTAACGCAGGACATGATTTAAGTCTTGATAATCTAACTGCCTTTATTAAAGCCATTCCAGAATGTGCAGAAGTATCAATCGGGCACGCCATAACGGCTGACGCGCTTCGATTTGGTTGGGACAAGGCTGTTAAGCTATACTTAAACTCAATAAACGCAGGGTTAAAAAATTAAAATGGATTTCGTAGTTACTCTTGTTGGTTCTTCCCGTCCTGTCTCTGCTGGGCATATCGCCTTGCTAGAGAAATTTTGCGAAGAAGAAGGGCTTTTAATTACAGGACAGCCAGAATGGTTAAACCCAAACAAAGCTGTCGATATCAAAATTTCTGAATGCCCCAATCCTGAACAGATAGTAGATTTAAGAAAACTATTCTCCGAAGACCGTATTGATGTTTTTTGTTCTGAGGCAAAAAGCCGTAAAAAGTCTCTGTTAATTGCGGATATGGACAGCACAATCGTTACAGGCGAAACATTAGATGAATTAGCAGAAGAAGCGAACCTCAAAGACGAAGTTTCAAAAATCACCAAACGCGCCATGCGCGGCGAGTTAGATTTTCATGCAGCTATTGATGAACGTGTAGGATTACTTAAAGGGTTATCAACTGATGCACTAACACGCACCTTAGAGAACACCGAGATATCAAAAGGTGCTGACATTGTAGTAAGTACCATGCGCGAGAATGGTGCGTTTTGTGCGCTCGTATCTGGTGGGTTTACATTTTTCACCAGCGCAAT
The DNA here is from genome assembly GCA_023301585.1 of Alphaproteobacteria bacterium. GTDB lineage: Bacteria > Pseudomonadota > Alphaproteobacteria > Micavibrionales > Micavibrionaceae. The sequence goes on from JAMASZ010000248.1 coordinate 5,681, forward strand.
CGCAAAACAACTGAATTTTACGCAACATCACGGCAATGTTTTAAATATTGAAAATAATGTTCTAACAGGTACAGTTTCGAAACCAATTTTAGACAAAGAAGCCAAAGTGCGTTTCTTAAAATTATACTGCGAAGAATTAGACATTGATATCTCAGATACACTTGCTGTTGGTGATGGCGCTAATGATTTACCCATGCTGCAAACAGCTGATATTGGCGTTGGGTATCACCCAAAGCCGTTGCTCAAAGAAAGC
>JAMASZ010000249.1 GCA_023301585.1 Alphaproteobacteria bacterium
CATTAAGCGGCGTAATAAAGCTTCGTAAAGCCACAGCAAAAAATAAGCCAAGTCTTATTCAGTGAGTAGGAGCTATCTGAGGAATACTTACGCCTCAATCTAGGAGGTCGACACTCCTTGGCCGTACGCCCTCACGTAAGGGATGCTTCTACCTCAATGAGCCACGCCTCGGCGCGCAGGGGTTATTTTGAACGCCCGGGAAACAGAAAAGGCACAAAGGGGAGTAAACAGGCCCTCAGCCAGGGTCGCCGCCTGCACAGCGCCACGTCTGAGGCCGTCCGCCTTAGGCAGCCACCTATGGGGCGCAGATGCCAGAAATTTGACTAACCTGCCCCTCCACACAGATGTTTATCCGGCGGCCAGCCAAGACGCCAAATTGAGCCCGCAAGAACGAAAGACAAGGCGCTACCCTCGCTTGTAATGCACCCGGCACGCCTCAAAGTCCCCCCTAACACGGGCAGCAGCTTTAAATTTGCACGTAAAGCGTATTGCTCTTTTGGCGTGCCCAGCCGGGGGCCTAAAAGCAAAATACAACAATTACGAGCCAACGCGCTTGCCCCCCCCCCGAGCCCATAAAAGCGGGCCCAATGCCCGACACTAGGGCTACAGCGTTGCGCCTCTGTAAATTAAATATATTCACGTGCCGCGGTGCTCTAGTTTGTCTTCGCAAACCGGAAACTCTCACACTAGGTTAGGGCCAGCTTTCGCTAGCCCTACTTTGCTACGACTTGTCCTTTTAAAGGAGTGACGGACGATTTGAACTCTTGTAGTTACGGTCAGGCACTTACGCCTTACTCTTAAATCCAACTGAGGCTAATTTAAACGCTTGGAAAAGCTTGTGGGCCAACAAAACTCTGTAAACACCGTAAGTAACTTGACTTGGGGTCCCAAACAATGTTGGTGCTAAGACAGCCTCACACGAGACATATACAAAGGGAATCATAAGGTGTAGTGTCCTTTAATCGTGGGCTCCCTCTAATGAGCGCTAGCTTAGCAGCCATAGAAACTGGGTTTACGCCAACGGCGGGACTACCCTAAAACGTAAGGCGCCTAATACAGGGGTACTAGTCCCTTTATTTTATTGGCATTTAAGGCTCACATAGAGGGGCGGCCGCAAAGATTAGACCCGGCGCACCCCTCGCCTCTTGTTTAGTAAATTACAGTCGTTAAAATGGTATAACCGCGGGTGCTGGCACCATATTGCCCTTAACTAAATGACTAACTCCGGCCTGAAAACCTAGAATTTGCGGCTTTACTGCTCACTGCATAAAAAGATAGTCACGCCTGAAATCTTTACAGAAATTAAATATTGCGTACGAGCCTAAATACATTCCTCGTACCTCTTTAGGAGTAAAACGTCATCAGCGCCCCTCCCTGCACTCTCGAGGGGGCTGGTTGCGGTGCTTTAGTCAAGGCCTAAGCCTTCAGCTCCCGCAAACTTGTATAGAGAGGAGCCCGTTCAACACGCAGTAGTTCTTACATTATTACGCGCCAAATGAATACTTTAACGCTTTCCCGGCGCAGTCGGCCTCTAGCCACGCTCTTATCTAACGCGCGAGCTGCCCTGTCCGCTGAACCCCCTCTTAAGAACCTGCACGAGCGCACACGGCCGAATTTGCCTCCAGGCCTCCGCTTAACTCGGCGCCCAACTAATTTTTAAGTATGCCCAAAATCACATTTTGCATCTTACAGGCACAGGGTCTATCTATTTATATGTTGAAGACAAAGGCACGCTTGTGCTGCACATTTAAACAGGTTAACTTTAAGGCTCAGCTGAATTATTTAAATCTCCCTCTTGTTCTTGCACCCCGCCCCGCACTAAGCATTACTCTACCCTGCCGGCTTACTCCGCACCCAGCTTTTAAGGCACATTTTGCTCGATTCGCCGACCATTCTTGTCTTTTAGCAGAAGCCACAGATGTGCTCGCGCACTGACCTTTATTATTTAACAGGGGCACTAGCTGTTGTAAACCCGCCAGCCTCTGGCGCGTTACTGCCAACTGTAACTGTAACTGTAACTAATAATTATAAAATAACATTTTTACAGCTTCTTAAGGCAACTCACTAGCCCACATCTGGCACGAGGCTCGCTCCGCGCCACATTTTAATGGCCTCTTTTTAGCCCTTACCATACGCCGTTCTTTGCCTTCGATTTGCGGTCTTTCCAGGTTTACCCAAAACCGAGCTTACGTTAGTAGCTTTTATGGGCACAAACACCTCGCACTAGATTTTTCCGGAGGCTTAAGAGGAGCACACGACGTATACATGCCTTAACGAACAACTACACCCACAGGCGCACCAACACCCTGCTCTTATAGGCCTTACTCGCCCCAATAGCGGCGCTCTCAACCGTATCACGGACTTAACAATAGCATTGCACCGCGGGCCGTACACCGAGCCAGGGCGCCGTCTTTATAGCGCCCTGATTGACGCAAATTTATACTTTCTCTCTACCTAAACAGGCGCCTTTTCACCTCAATATGCCATTATTAACTTAGCCGGCTTCTTCGAGATGCCCCTTTCGCACGGTTCTTTAGCCGCCAGTTGTTACATTATTTACAAATGCCCAACACGACGTTATCTGCAACTAAGCCCTTCCAAGGCTATCCGCCTCCTCTGAGCGTCTCTCAACATTTTATAAGAACAACCACCCTCTAGCCTTTTGAGCAACTCTAATTTTGTCCTTTAACCTTTCTCCGGCACCCAGATCCACGACCCCACAACTTTTATCAAATACGCCCATCTGCTTTATCGCCCTGCCGGTTTCATCCCCGTTTGCGACCGGCTCGCTGAGCCCCCAACTTATGGGCACTTTTGCTCAACTAGGCCGTTATTCTTGTCCCCTAGAAAACGACACAGGGACACCTGCGCTCTGGCTTTTATTGTTTAGAAGGGAAGCCTCTCAAGGGTACCCCGACTAACAACCCTTACAAGGTCGGTTTATTTAGACCTTCCTCCGACTCCCCTTCGGTGTTCCTAGGTGCCCCCTTTTAGCACAGTGCGCACACTCCCTTTTTATACGCCGGCTTATTTAACCCGCGAAATTAACCGTGCAGCAGCCCCGCAGCTTAAAGAACGTAGGCGCTAAACCCTCGCCCCGAAACCGTCAATGCCACGCACGGGACGCTCGCGATTTAGCCCTCCCCGATGTCGGCTTTTATCCTGCCTCAGAGACAAATTGCCCAGTTAACTAACACGTACCAGACGATTTTAGGGAACTAGCTGTAATTAGCTATACTACATGCTTTATAGCTTCAAGAGCCCGGGGGCAACTTTGACCTCCAAAATCAATATTATATTTAACTTTCTTGAACGCTGCTGCGAGCGGCAGTTGCATCTTAGGTTCCACAAGCCTATATTTTAGTTAAACTACACACGCCCCCCCCCTACTTTGCGCCCTTAGCGGCCCAGGTAAACGCCAGCTGACGCCTGTGTCTTCCTGACAAGCAAATGTTTATAAGCGAGGGCTTACGCTTTAGGTGACTTAGGGAAGGCCATGACCAGGGTAAAAACCTGGGATCTTTTTTAGATTACTAACTCCGACGTGGCCGGGTTTGGCGCAGGCCATGCCCTGCTTTGAAGGCAGAAAGTTTATTTAACTTAAAACCCGTAAGCCCGCCGTTGCGAATTGGCCACCTGATTCAGGTATCACCTACGTTGAAGGCGGGTATTATTTAAGGCCAAATTAAAATTTAACACATTCCTTTCGTACTAGCGCTAAGAAAGTAAGTCCCAGATAGAATCCAACCTGACTTGCGTCGGTTTGAACTCAAATCATGTAAAGGAAAGCAGTCGAACAGACTAACTCGCTTGCCGGCTGCGGCAAGCGGAGGCTTTAATTCAACATCGAGGTCACAAGCTAAACTTTGAATAAGGGCTTTTAGTTTTATTGTGCTGTTATCCCTAAAGTACCTTAGTCGTACACTATAAGGGTGGGCTAGAGACAAAATTGGTGTTAGTGTTTTCATTTTAAAAGTTTCCCCAACTAAAAGTTTAGCCTAATAAGACTACGGCGTAATTTAAGGTTTTAGGGTCTTCTCGTCAGGGGACGGCTCCCGGGCCTTTGCACCCGGAAGGCAAGTTCTTTGAAAGCTTAAAGCAGTGCCGGCGTGTCACCTATCATACAATTCTCCAATTATGAGGGATATTACTCGCTACCTTAGTGATAAGCTCAGCTATTTAATGTCGTCATTGAGCGGGCACCAAGAGTACACTCTTAATGTTTTTGGTAAACAGTCGCCGGGGCAAAAAGTTTTTTGGCGTTGACGTAAAAATTAAAGACTAAAAAGCGCTTGAATAGAATTAAACACATTATTTACTAATTTATTAATAATCTAAAAAGTAAAGTCACGTCTTTCATGAACGAATAAAAATTTTATGTGGCCGAGTAACAATGATAGTTCACGAGATTGTTAGTCCTGGCAAAGGCCTCTTTGAAAAATTCGCTAAGGGCTTAGCCCCTTAGCGCTATTAAAAAACGTTGGAAAGAAACTAATTCTCTGGGCGTGATAGCGTATCGCCTCAAAAGATTAATTGGTTTGAACACTTAAACGTTCAAGAAGATTAGTCTTTAGTTTGCCCAGATTCGAGAAACCGGATAGCGTCGAGGCTCTAATAACCGTAATGCAAAAAGTAACTATTAAAAAAGTTATACGCGCAAGGAAATCGTGATTAATTTAATGATAAACAAACGGAGGAAACAAAACTAAAGTATTTTAGGAGCCAGCGTCTCTGCTGGGCCCAACGGATTTAAGCCCCTTTATGCTTACACAAGCCTGAGACATTTATAGCGAGTGCTTACGGCAACACGCAGTTGTAGAAGCCACACACGCGCGCCCGGTCTTAACCTATAACTTAACAGTTTGCTTTCACCTTTTTAGGAGTAAACCTCCGCCAAGTACGTTCGACACGCCTTTTATTAAAGCCCCACTAACCCTTCATTTTCCCGAGCGCACCCGCTCGCATAAAATATTTTATGCCGGCCCTTGAACGAGCGTAACACCAAGGCCCCGCTTTTACTAGGGAAGAGCCCCTCCCCATACGTAAATTGTTAAAAATAAAAACAACCACACTACGTCTACAAAATGTCAATATCATGCCGCCGCTTCGAATCCAAAGTGATGAAGTTGCCTAAACAGCCCTTCTTGCAGCCGTAAAAGCGACACTAGTAAAAATAAGGACCCAACCAGCACGTGTAGTCCATGAAACCCCGTGGCAATGAAAAAAGTTGACCCAAATACCCCCTCTATGATAGTGAACCTCGCCTCATAGTATTCAAGTGCCTGAAGAGCCGTGAAATAACCACCAAGCCTTAGGGTTAGCCTCAGCCCCGCCGTGGCCTCAGTGTGCGCGCCACCCGCAAGAGCGTGATGGGCCCACGTCACTCTTACCCCTGAGCTTAGCAGCACAAGCGTGTTTAACAAGGGCACTTGTCAGGGGTTAAACGGAACAATTCCTGCTGCGGGCCACACCCCCCCCCCCACAATCGAAGGCGCCAGGCTTCTATGAAAGAACGCCCAAAAAAAGGACGTAAAAAACAGAACCTCTGAGATAATAAACAACGCCATCCCTCATCGCATCCCTAGCTCAACAATAGCTCTATGAAGGCCCTGCAAGCTCGCTTCCGCAGAGATGTCCCGCCATCACTGCGTCATCGTAAGCAATAGCAACACTAGCGATGCCACTAACAAACTTGCCCTTTCTGCTCAAAACCACTGGGCAAACCCCGTAGTTAGGAAAAACGCGGCAGCTGCGCTTAAAAGCGGCCAGGGGGACTCATCTACAAGGTGATAGCTGTGTTTTACATAATTGGACATATTAATTCGCCTGCAAAAAATCATTGCCTTTGCTCCGCACTAACGTAACTAACAGCGCTAACGCAAGCGCTGCTTCCCTAACCCTGACTATAAAAAATACCAACATAAGCTGCATTGGCACCCCTTGCGAGGGCACACAAAGCAGCCACGTAAACGCCCCAAAAATTATTAGCGACTCTAAGGTCATCAGAGTCAATACCAGCCGAAACCCTTTAAATACAAGCTGCCCAATAATAACTGCCAGCAACCCCGCTCATGCCAATCTTTTGCCCCCAACCCTGGCGGCTCCAAGCGCCCTTAGCACAAATAAGAGCTGCACCATTAAGAAAACTTTGCCAACGCCCCTTTATGCCTTTGTGCAGCTTTAACCGACAAGAATAACACCACAAGCAGATAGAATAGCAGCGCCCCTCATAGAGCTAACTCCGGTCCTCTGAGGAGGGCCAGAAGGTTTAAAGGCCTTGTTAAAAACGGTGCAGGAAAGAGGGCCCTTCACAAAAATACGCTGGCAAAAAAACCCGCGCCACTTATTTTTGTCCTGTGAGGAGAGACCCTAAACTTTTCATTTTCTCTTAACGCCGCAACATACAGGACTAAAACTATTATGCCCCCCAAAAATACAAGCACTAGCGCATAGAAAAATCAACCAACTTGAAGGCCAAAAAGCGCCCCTGCACTCCTGGCAGTTAGCACCAAACAAGCCGCCATAAACAGCGGCGCAAACAACGTGGCACCTCACACGACAAAAAGCACGTAGGTTGCAGCTATTAAAATACTAAAAACTATCAGCACACCTCAAGCCTAGCTTGGGCCTAAAGACTCGAGAAGTCTCAACTGGATTTTCTAAATCCGTTTTTACAGGTCACGTCTGTAGAGTCTTTGCTTGCGGACAGAGTCTCATCTTTATTACTTCACAATAGCGCTTTAAATTAAGCTATGCCTGCACCGGCGAAGGGCCCCGTAGGCCCACACCACAACCTGGATGGGCATGTACCTATGGTTGCTTCCGCAGATCTCTGAGCAATTCCCAAAAAATTCTCCTGGCCGCCGGGGGCAAACCACGACCTCATTTAACCGGCCAGGGCACGCATCCGCTTTAACTCCAAAGGAGGGAACGGTCCACGAGTGCAGGACGTCATCTGACGTAATTAAAATCCGCGAAGTGGTGTTAATCGGCAAATACAGAGGCCTCGAGGTGTCTAAAAGCCGAAAGGCATTTGGCCTCCCCTCTTCCTCTTTAACAAGGTAGCTCTCCCCCACGTAGGTTTCCCTCCCCCTCCAAAGGCCCGGGCCCTCCCAAGTATAGGTCCAGTACCATTGGTACCCTATCGCTTTAAACCTGAGCACTGCTGCCGCTCTGTCCTCAAGCATGAACAACAGCGTCAACGAGGGGACAGCGATCACAATCAAGACTACCGCAGGCAAAAGGGTTCAAATAAACTCAAGGCCATGGTGGGAAGCCAAGCGTTTATTAACAAAGGGATTGCGCAAAACATTAACCATAATGATCCCAACAAATGTCATGATCAGCATAAGCACGAGCAGCGTGAAGTCGTGAAAGCTTCCGAGCTCTTCTATAACATGGCACGCCCTGTCTCGCAGGTTTATTTGACCTCACAGGAGCATGCTCTTAGTGGCAGATTAGTGCGCTAGCTTTAAGCGCTAAATATGAGGTATCTCCTAAGAGACGGATACGCCCTGCGTTTTTATGGTGTAACAAACACGTTAGGCTTTCTTCCTAAAGTTACTTATAGTTAAAAGCCATAGTTAGATTTTTAATCCACGCGTTTGACGCAATCCTTCCCCTGCTTGTAAATGTCGCATTCGTAACGCTTTTAGAGCGAAAAATTTTAGGGCTTAGGCAACTACGCCGTGGGCCAAATAAAGTAGC
>JAMASZ010000250.1 GCA_023301585.1 Alphaproteobacteria bacterium
ACCGCGACCAAGCAAGAAAAAACGGTCTTTTTTCAAGATGACGTGGACGAGGAAGACGAGCTACAATTCTGTACGGTAGATCAGCTAGAGACAAGTGAAAGTGACTCTACCGGGGAATTTTGTTTCGTCGACGTGAACGAAACCCATATCGCGTTCGCATCAAAGAATAAATTAGACCTGAGGAACGTCCTATTATTGGACAATCAGTCTACCACCGACCTATTTTGCAACGAAAAGATTCTGCATAACATACGAGAGGTCGCAGGAAAGTGCACGGTAGTGACCAATGGTGGTACTATCGAGACACGACTCAAGGGAACGCTAAAAGGCTACGGGGAGGTTTGGTACCACCCGGGAGCTATCACTAACATTCTCTCACTGAGCAATGTAAAGAAGAAGTATAAAATCACGTTCAACAGCGAAGACGGCGACTGTTTTTTCGTTCACAAGCCCGAGAAAATCATCAAGTTTAGATGCTCGGAAAATGGACTCTACATACACAACATCAAGAACAAACAAGACGTCATCATGGTCAACACGGTGGCGGAGAATGAATCGGCGTACACCGACAGACAGGTGGCGCAGGCAAAAAGAGCAAGGAAATTGTACGGCATCGTGGGATATCCATCAATCAAGGATTTCAAGGCGATGATAGAAGGCAACCTAATAATGAACTGCCCGGTGACGATCGACGACGTCAACGCGGCAGAGAAAATATACGGAGCAAGCATCGCGGCGATTAAAGGAAAAACTACGAGGCAGAAGCCGGTCCCGGTGAAATCAGACTATATCAAGGTGCCAGAGGAGCTGATAGCGCGGAACAAGATATTGACTCTCACGGCAGACCTGATGTTCGTGAACAAGATCCCATTCCTCGTGACCCTGTCACGAACGATAAGGTTCTCCACGATCGAAGTGGTGAAGGACCGTAAGATGACCACCCTCGTAAAGGCGATCGGTAACGTGCTAGCGCTATACAGATCGCGCAAGTTCGTAATAAAAGAGATGCTGATGGATCCTGAGTTTGATCCTCTAGGAGTGCCGTTGCAGAACCAAGGAGTGAGGCTGAACACTACGTCAGCAAATGAACATGTGCCCGAAATCGAAAGGCACATCAGAGTGATAAAGGAGCGAGCCAGAGCCAAGACCAGCAGGCTGCCGTTCAAGAAGCTGCCGCGGGTGATAATCAAAGAAATGGTTAAGGACATCATCACGTGGCTCAACAACTTCCCCGTCAAAGGAGGAGTGAGCAAGACAATGAGTCCAAGGACGATCATGTCAGGGCTCAAGTTCGATTATAATCGACACTGCAAGGTTGAGCTTGGGGCGTATGTGCAGACGCACGACGAGCCGTCACCGAGCAACTCAATGAAGGAACGCACGACCGGTGCAATAGCCCTGAGATGCGTCAACAACGTACAGGGCGGATATATATTCATGAGCCTGAACACGGGCAAAATACTGAAGCGCAGAAGGTTCACCATACTGCCTATGCCAAACGACGTGATCGCAAGAGTCGAGCAGATGGCCACGGCCGAAGGAGCCGAGGAGGAGATCAGGTTCGGAGATAGGCACGGGGACGATGTCCCGGGAATGGACCACGACGAGGCAACCGAAGCTCCCGAGATCGTGGAGAACGACGAACTTCCCGAAATAGAAGAAAGCGACGAGGAAATCGTCGTAGAAGCAGAAGAGGATCTCGACATAGAGATTCCAGAAGCGGAAGATGCCCCGGCCAGGGAAGAACAACCGGCGCCGCTGGCGCCCATGCCACGGGAAGAACGGGCGGAGGAAGCTGTGTACCGGACAAGGTCGGGTAGGGCGTCCAATCCCCCATCAAGATACATCCCGTCGATGGGAGGCAAATCGTATGAAGGAGCAACTCTGCTCAATGCTTCGGAAACCAAGGAATACGGAGTGCAGTTCGCTCAGATTATACACGTGGTGATGAACCACATGACCTTGAAACAAGGAATCAAGCAGTTCGGAAAAAAGGGATCGGACGCGGCATTCGAAGAAATGAATCAACTACACAAAAGAGAGGTGTTCAAACCTCTAAACGTGTCATCGATGACCGAAGAAGAAAAAAGGCAAGCGATAGGATCGCTGATATTCCTCAAAGAGAAGAGGGACGGCACGATAAAGGGCCGTGCGTGCGCGGACGGAAGGAAGCAGAGAGAGACCATGGCCAAGGAAGAGGCATCCAGTCCGACTCCGGCACTAGAGGCAGTGCTGCTTACGGCGGTGATCGAAGCGAAAGAGAAACGTGACGTGGCGGTAATGGATATTCCAAACGCTTTCGTACAGACAGATATGGAAGGCGAAGAGAAAGTCGTAATGAAAATCAGAGGACAGCTCGCGGAGTTACTGGTCAGAACGGACCCAAAAATATATCGCAAGTTCATCACGATGGAACGCGGACAGACGGTTCTATATTTGGAGCTGAGAAAGGCGCTGTATGGAATGCTGAAATCAGCATTATTATTCTACAAGAAGCTGGTCAAAGATTTGGAGTCGATCGGATTTAAAATTAATCCGTATGACGCATGCGTGGCAAACCGCATGATAAATGGACACCAACAGACAATGGTATGGCACGTGGATGATCTGAAATCATCGCACGTGGACCCGAAAGTCAATGACGAATTCATCAGTTGGATAAAGTCGAAATATGAAGAAGACGGAATAGGTAAACTAGAAGCGTCTCGAGGAAAAATTCATAACTATCTGGGAATGACCCTGGACTACAGTACGGAAGGAAAAGTGAAGATCAAGATGGAAGACTACGTTCAAAGCATGAT
>JAMASZ010000251.1 GCA_023301585.1 Alphaproteobacteria bacterium
CAGCGAGGCCGCGGCGGAGGCTGAGGGCCGCTTGTACACCGCCGGCGGCGCCAGGGGCGACTCCTACCCGGACCCGCCCTTCTACAGCGAGTAGACGGCGGGCCCACACGAGGCTGGCACACTTGTTTTACTTTCCGATTTTTTTTCTGCTTCTCTCACTCTTTCCGATTTTTTTTCTGCTTCTCTCACTCGCAACACGAAAATGCAAACCAACCACTTCTACCTCATGTCGACCGCCTTCTTCCTCGAGCGCCACTTTCACAACCCGCGCTCCGCCCCTCTTGTCCGCATCTCCGGCTTAGCCTCTCAGGACGCGGCCAGGGGGCGTGTATAGCTCGGGCGGAGCGCGGAGAGCCGGGAGGCGAAAGCGCAGCTCGAGGGAGAATGAATATATAGGCTGCGCAGACAAAGCTGAGAGCGCGCAGCAGAGTTTTACAGGAATAAAACAGTCAGTCTATCTACTTCATTCAAACAGTGTACTAGTGTTATTTCTCGCTCGTTCATCCGACCTCACTCCGGCATATAAACTAATACCCAGTGTGTAAGCGCGCCGCCGTCCGCCGCCATGCGTCACCGCGCCGACACCCCTCGGTATACGGTTCTCCTCCTCGGGCTGTCGGCTCACGACCTCCGACGCCGCGCCCTACTCCCTCCGACCCGGACTCTGCCAGTTCGTCCTCTCCGAGTCCGCGCAGCCGAGACCGCCCTCTGCCTAGCGGGAGCGACAGTCTCATCTGCTATAAGTGGTGATATCTATAACGGAACCGAGCCCTACCGCCTCCCCCACCACGCCTCCTACCTACCACGACGCCGCCGCATCCGGCCACGCACATACCGAGAGAACCTCCACTACATGCCGATGGTTTACCTACTGGGCGTAAGCAGTTTAGCTCAAAAAAGAAAGCCATTATCATTCACTGCGACGACTCTGTCTCCGGTCTCTCTCTGTACTTGTTATTCGGCCGCGGTAACGACCGCGGCTTCAATCGACACCAATGCTCAGCTCTCGACGGCGTCGGGAATCACGGCCGCGGCCGTCATTCCCGGCCGAAAAAAGGCTGCGAACAAGCCTCGCTCAGGCAGCACGGCCGCCCAGGTTAGAAAGCCACGCTGGCTCATGCTCTCCTGCCAGCCGCCGTGCTCACGTGTTCCCAGCGTTTTCATCTGGCCATTTCCTCTCAAATGTATTTTTTTCTCTCTCGGAGACATTTTCATTGGCCTATTTCCCCCAATCGTTTTTTCCCGAAAAAAACAGGGAAACAAAATGCAGCTCGAAGCATAAACATTCGTTCCTCCCTATATGGAGCTAACGACTTCTGCCATCGATACATAATTAGTGCCTGCTCTTCGAGTGTTACATTCATTAACGCCCGGAGATCATGTTACTCGTATGTCAACAAACATCCAAGGGCGAGCAGAAAAATACGGTAGCTGAAATGCATGCTGGACATGTGGGCCAAAAGCGGGAAAAGTAGAACAAGCAAATCCTCCGATAGGACATCTGCTTCTTCAGAATATTTTTTGTTTTGGTTCACACCCCAGCAGCCAACAGATTTCCGTGAAATTCCATTCCCTCACTTTTATTACCGACAAACTGAGGAAAAAGAAAGAGACAAACGATCATCAAGGGAATGTACCGCGAGCGGACAAATTCCTTTCATTTTTCTCTCTCCTTCTTTTTTTTCCCAGCTGCTGTGTTTTCTGCCGCCCACGAATGAATGCCATTTAAATATTGCTTCCCACGAACGTCGACTGACCACGATTGCTCAGAAAGAATTTTTTTTCCCAGGCAATTAAAACTAAAATAACCCTTTGAGGACACCGCCGCCGCCGCAGCTTCTTCCTTCCCTATCGAATCATAACGGTCAAACGATTAAAATTGAAATCTCCTTCCCTTCACTCTCCATTTCCCTCTGCAATTTCTCAACCCTCTCTTTCATTCCTCCTGGAGACATCGAAGTGGACACACCTTCTTTCGAAAGCTGACTTTCCAGTACTTTAATCTTTTCCCACAACTTGACCTTCACACATTGAACTAAGCTTCCTCAAGGTGAACATTATTTTTTTTTAACGTTATACATAGGCTTGTTTAACACTCTCTCTCCTACACAGCCCTAGCCTACAAGCAGCAAGAAGGAGTAGACGACAAGAAACTCCTGGAGTTAAGCAAGCTGATTGTCTTCTTAACCCAGTCAAAGCACTAACTCGAGATGGCCGCCCCCGACTGGCTCGAACCCCTGCTCACTCAGGTGCTCGACAATGCCAACCAGCAGAATCAGCAGGCCCTCGCGGCCAACAACCGTGGCAAGAACTCCCTGTACAAACTGCAGCCGCTGTCCACGACCGACGGCGAGTCTTGGTTGACATGGAAGACAACCTTTGAGATGGCCGCCAGGGGCAACCGCTGGACGAACAGCCACGCCCGCTTGGCCCTGGCCTCCCACATGACGGGCGACGCCCACCTGCTCATCAAGGACATCCCCGTCGAGGACGTTCCAGTCGCCCCGGCCGTGGACGCGGCAGGCTACGCCGCCCTGGTCGCCCTCTATGAGGCCAAGTTCATGGCCACGGCGGCCGAGCATGTCTGGAGGGACAAGTACGAGGACTGCCGCCAGGACGGCCGCAGCCCAAGACTGTTCGCCACGGAGCTGAAGACCCTCTTCCTGACCATCCAGCCCGACCAACGCGCCAACATCGAGACGAACAAAGCACTCATGTTCGACTTCCTCCGCCGCTTGGACAGCACCGTCGTCGCCACTTGGGTCCGTGTCAGGAAGCCCCAAACCTTCACGGACATGGTGAACGACGCCGAGGACCTGCAGTCCGCCTTCAACCTGGCCACCAAGAACGGCCAGTCCGTCGACGCAGGGCAGATGCACGTCATGACTCCGGAGCCCATGGCCATCCACGCCATGGCTCAGGGCCGCGGCCAGCGCAGGGAAGCGCCAGCGGGGCGCCGTCCACGCCAGGCGGCGGCAGCTGGGTCCAGCCGCTCCGGCGAGTCATGCTGGATCTGTGACAGCCCAGCTCACCGCATGGCGGACTGCCACAAGTACGCCCACCTCTCCCGCGTCCTCAGCCGCCCGGCCCGCAGCAATGGCGGCGGACGCTCTGGCGCTGCCTCCGGCAACCCCCGGCAGGGGAAAAACAACGGAGGCGGCCGGAAACCGGGCAAGCCCCGCGGCGGCAACCCAAACAACCTCCCCGTCAACTCCTCCGCCCGCCAGACCACCGCCCGCGCGGACAGGTTCCTCCAGAGCATGACCCCCAACGACGACTCCTACGACGCGGGAAACTAGACCGGCCGGCTGGCGACGGCAGCGCCACCCGGCCTCTAAACCTCGGAACCAACACCAACACGTACGCGTGTTACTTGCCCATGACGATCTACGGCCACGCAGTTGAGGCCATGGTCGACACGGGCAACACGTGGAGATCTGCCATCTCCCGAGACCTAGCTGAAAGACTCGGTTTCACCCGCAAGTCCCTCCGCGACATCGGCAACATACGCCTCTACTCAGCCGCCCAGGGGGCCTCTCTCACGGTCCTGGGCGAGACACCCGAGCCATTGACACTCCTGATAGGGAACCAGGAGGTCCACGTCCACCCCGTGGTGATCGCCAACCTCACCACGGACCTGAACCTCTCGGGGCCCACCTTGCAAACCTTGGGCTGGAGCGTCCACCCAGCCGCTTCCACAATAACGGACGAGTCAGGGCACTCCTTCGCTCTCACGGGTCCTGCTGCCGCACCAGGTCCGAACTTCGGAGAGCCGCCAAGACCAATATTAGGCGAAGTGCGCGTCGACAGCGTCACTACCCCCGCCTACGCCAGGTTTAAAAGCTTCATCCCGGCCGGCCAAATAGCCTTGATCGACCTCCAATCAACGGAGCCGCTCGCGGCGGCCTCCGTGCAAATCCTGGAGAGCGACCCAGCCTTCGAGCTAAAAACCAACCTGCACGCGCCTCGCAACGCCATCGTCTCCGTCACCAGCAACGGCCGCTTCACCGCCGCGATCCTCAACTCCCTGCCCCACGGCATCACCATCGACAAGGGCACGCGTGTGGGGCACCTCATGCGCATGGGCCTGGAGAAGCCACCCGGCTCCATCAACGCCATCTCTGAGCCAACCTCCTCTGCGGACTTGCCGCCCAAGCGCAGCCGCCAGGAGAAGCTCACGTGGATCAACGACACGTTCGGCTTGACGCCCCGCGACGGTAAACACCCAGTACTTCAAACACCGGAGGATCTCCGTGCGGCCCAGAACCTGTTACTCCGCTATTACGACGTCTTTAGCCACGACGGGGGCTATGGCCACACCGACCTCCTCCAACACGAGATCCTGGTCGAGGACGGCACGCGCCCCATCAAGGACAGGCTCCGCCCGACGCCGCCGGGCCTGCTCAAAGATCTCAAGGCGCAGATTGACCAGTGGCTGGACGCCGAGGTCATCGAGCCGTCCCAGTCTCCATGGGCGGCCAACCTCGTCCCGGTCAAGAAGAAGAACGGCAAAATCCGCTGGTGCGTCGACTACCGCCGCCTCAACAAGGTCACGGTCAAGGACGCCTACCCCATGCCCGACGTGAAGACCTGCCTCGGCCAGCTCGCCGGCAGCAGTGTCTTCTCGTCGATCGATATGATGGGCGCCTTCCATTGTATCGAAATACACGAGGCAGACAGGGAGAAGACAGCTTTCACGACGCCCTTCGGCCTCTTCCACCAAAGGAGGCTCGGCTTTGGCCTCACGAACGGGCCGCCCACGTACTGCCGCCTTGTGGAGATGATCCTGCGCGGCATCCCCACCTCTGTCGCTATCGCCTTCCTCGATGACGGCATCATCCACGCGCCCGACCTACACCAGCACTTGACCCACATCGACCTTACCCTCGCCGCATACAGGAAAGCGGGTCTCCGCCTCGCCCCCGCCAAGTGCTCGTTCTTCCAAACGACGATCAACTTCCTGGGCCACACGATCTCCGCCAAGGGCATCGAGCCCACCGAGTCCTACAAAGACACAGTCAGGGCCTGGACACTGCCCACGCGCAAGACTGAGGCCCGCGCATTCATTGGCGTCGTGTCCTACTATCGGCAGTCCATTCCCAACTTCGCCGCCATCGCCAAGCCCTGGACGGATGTCACAGGGAAGGGCTCGCCGACCGAGGAGAAGGCCAGGCTCGAGGTGACAGAGGACATGCGGCTCTCTTTCAACCTCCTCCGCGACCTCCTCTGCACCGCCCCGGTGCTCGGCTTCCCATACTTTGAAGGGCCCAAAGCCGGCCAATTCATACTCGACACGGACTTCAGCAAGGGCCAGATCGCTGGAGTCCTGAGCCAGATGCAGGATGGCAAAGAAGTTCCAATCATCTTCGGGTCAGCAAAGCTCACAAAAAGCCAAAGAAATTACCCGTCCACAAAAGGCGAATTGTGGGCGGGCTATTTTTTCATGAAAAAATATGCCTTTTATCTGCGCTACGGCAAGCCCTTCCTGTGGCGCACGGATAACTCGGCCCTTCTGTACTGGCAAACAATGGGCTCTCCACCCTCCCACGTCGAGAACTGGCTCCAAGCCCTCGCTGAGTTCCCGCACATCGTTCAGCACAGAGCCGGCACCCTGCACACCAACGCCGACGGGCTGTCCCGCATGCCCGGCGCGCCCGCCGTTCTGGGCACCCCCGACCCAGCACTGCAGATAGGCGCCGTCACACGTGCCCAAGCCATGGCCACAACCTTCTCAACGCTGCCCGGCTTCACGAAGGGCGACCTGAAAGCGGCTCAGCTCGACGACCCGGACCTCAAGCCCATCAGGACCCTCGTCGTGGCGGGCCGCGAGCCCACCAAGTTTGACCTGGCCGCGATGTCTGCAGTAGGCAAAGCTTACGCCGGACGCCTCAAAGAACTCATGATTGGCCGAGATGACCTGCTCCGCCTCCGCACACCGGACGGCGCGAAGCCGACGTTCGGCCAGTCCACCCTGTTCTGCGTCCCCTCCGACCTCCGCGTCGTCCTCGTCATGGCCAAACACGAGCAGTTGGGCCACGCCGCCACGGAGCGAACACTAGAAGCTCTCCGCCGCTTTGCATTTTTTCCCCGCATGAGAGCGGTGACAACAGAGACGTTGGCCAACTGCACCATATGCCAGCAGAAAGACCGCGCCAACAAGCCGCAGAAACACACGCTGGGCGCCACTCTCACCGGATATCCCTGGTCCCGGCTCCACGTGGACTTCGTGGGGCCAATGTCACCCGGCAACCTCACGGGCGCCAAGTATATCCTCACCGTCCGTGACGCCTTCAGCAAGTGGATGGAAGCTTTCCCGCTCAAGGACCAATCAACAAAAACCATGCTCCGGGTCCTTGAGTCGGAGGTGTTTTGCCGGTATGGGATACCCGAGCGCATACACTCCGACTGCGGGGCCCAGTTCACCAGCGAGCTCTTCAAACTCGTGGCGGAGACGTACCAGATCACCACCACGACCACCACGCCTTACAACCCAAAGTCCAACGCCATCGTGGAGAGATCACACCGCGACCTGGGCTCCATGATCAGGGCACTGGCCATCAACGAGCCGAGGGCATGGGAGGAGGTCTTGCCGTACGCATTGTTTGCCATGCGCACAGCTCGTTCCGACCCCACGGGGCTGGCACCGTACCAGATCCTCTTCGGCAGGGACGCCAGCACGCCCCTGGAGGTCCTCTTTGGCGACCCGGAGAACCCCATGCACTCCCCCGTGGCCGACACACGGGCGTACATCAACCGGCTCCGCAAGAAGCTGTCCGACACATGGTGGTATGCTCGCACCAACCTCGCTGACGCCATCACCCGGCAGCGCCGCCAGTACCATGGCTCCAAGAAATCTTTCCTCCCGGGCACACTCGTCTGGTTATTTACGCCCAGATCAGCTAATAACCTGCCGCGTAAACTAACCACGTACTGGACAGGGCCGTGGATCATCGCCGCGGAGCCCGTCAACGACCTGATGGTCCGCATCGTCCCGCACACGTCCTGGCATAACAAGCCTCACACGCCCTCCGTGGTTGTCTCGGTCGACAGGCTCAAGCTGTACCGCAGCCTGCACATCAAGCCAATGACAGACCCGTACGAGCAGAGAGCGCTTATGCCCGACGACGAGCACGCAGAGGGACCACTGCCGACGGACTCCGCACCCAAGCCGCCTCCAAGCAAGCGCCCAAGGCCCGCACCGCCACCGCCGCCACGGGCAGACTCCTCCTCCAGCGACGACGACGACGACTATG
>JAMASZ010000252.1 GCA_023301585.1 Alphaproteobacteria bacterium
AATCGAGGTGGATCTCCGCACAACGGAAGAAATCGAAGAAACCTACACAAAGACTTGCAAGACAGCCCAAGACCTCGACAACTCCATCTCGGCACACGTCAGATGGCGCACACAATACAGAAAATCCGTGGAAGGCCGGATAACCATGCTCGGACTCAACCCCACACATGAGGCAGCCGCATACCTCAACATCGAGTGGGCGAAATACGACCGGAAATGCAGGGACATCCAAGTCGGCCTTCAACTACTCATGGCCACAAACCCCGACTCGTATGAAAAGACAATGAAAGGAGTAGAGACACAGGCCAAAGAATACGGTGAGCTGTCGGATAAAATGGCTAAAGTGCTCCAAAAACTAACACAGTTTAATCGAGACCCAGCGGTAGCAGCAGCCGCAGCCCCCAACACAAAGGAGCCGAAGATCAAGAAAGAGCTTTGCCCGGATCTACTCACTAAAGACACAACTCCTATAGAGTTCAGGAAATTCCTGAGGGACTACAAAGTCTATTATAAGGAGTCATATATGGATAAGGCATCCATAGAGGGTCAGCAACACTACCTTCTCAAATGCCTTGACGCAGAGTTGGGAGAAAGATTACTCGCAATATCAGAACCCATCACTCCAATCTTCCCAGTGCTTGGCAACGCTAACATCAAGTCATGCATATCAATCCTAGAAGAAGAATTTAACAGACGCTTCCCTGTTACCAATCGACGCAAAGACTTCTTCATGCAGAGTCAGGGCACACAACAGTTTACCGCATACATCGACAAACTGCGGAACATGGCGGTCGAAGCTGACCTAGCAAGTGCAAACCCAGAAGATCTCATAGTCGTTATGGGAATAGTAGGGTGCAAAGAGGATGAACTACGAGGCGAACTGCAAAAACTCGAGGCACCAAAGTTAGAAGACATCCTAAAGCTAGGAGAAGCTTATGAAAGAAAAACCTTCGCGGAAAAAGGATTCACGGTCAAGGTGAATGCCGCACCGGTCCACCAATCAGGGGGGGCTAGACAGAAAACGCAAGGCAACAAACGCACCAATCCAAATGATGACCCCCAAAGGCGGAAGGAAATAGAAAGCATCATGAAAGGGAAGTGCTATAGGTGTGGCGAAGCACACCAAACAGACAAATGCCCGACGAAGGGCCAAAAAATCAACTGCACTTCGTGCAACAGAAGAGGGCATACGGAAAAGGCTTGCTACTCCAAGTTGCTGCAGAACAAGGTCTCCACCAACCAAGTCACCGCAGAACCAAAGGCGTTAACATATCAGCCAGAGGTCCAAACGAGGATGGTGAGAATTGAACAAGGTCAAGGAACCGGCAGAGCATCAGAGCTCCCCACAGTCCAACCACAATCAGTGGTAAACATTGACGGAAAGAATATCAATCTGGACGAACCACCAAAGCCCATTCCACCTATGTGGATGTGACTAAAAGGCTTATACGGGGGACGAGCATTTCGGATCAAAGCAGTTCCCGACTCGGGTGCCCAAATGTCGTTAATTGGGACCCACATCGCGATAAAGTATCAGGTACCCCTCAATAGGAATAATGTAAATTACAACGTGAGAGATGTCCAACAAAACTCAGTGAGTCATGGTGGCCAGGCAGACTTCGAAATATCTTCTAATGGTATCAGAACTGCAATCAGGGTCATTGTATCTTCCCACATAGGAGACAATCTACTAATCTCCTACCAAGACCTCCTGAAGTTCCAAGTCATACCTCCAAATTTCCCGTATACTGTACTAGCTTATAGTGTTACAACCAGCACACTAGAGGGCCTCAAATCCGAATTCAAGGACGTCCTCAGTGATGAATTAAATCCAGTACCAATGAAAACATCCCACCCAATGACCATCCACTTGAAAGACAATGCACAGCCTCTCAAAATCTTCTCAGCCAGAAGAGTGCCCAAAAGATTTGAAGAGCCAGCCAACAAAGCCATTCAAGACCTCGTCGATAAAGGAGTCATTGTGGAAGTCAAGGAAGTTACGCCATGGTGCAGCCCGGGATTCTTCGTTCCCAAACAGGACGGTAGGGTCAGACTGGTGACCGACTTCACATATTTGAACAAATATGTTGAACGCCCAGTCCATCCCTTCCCCTCAACCAGAGATATCCTACAAGCCATCCCTCACGACGCAGTCTACTTCTTAAAACTGGATGCTGTACATGGATATTTCCAACTCGCACTCTCGGAAGAAAGCTCATATCTGACTACTTTCCTACTTCAACAAGGCAAGTACAGATACCTCAGAGCTCCCATGGGACTAAATGCCTCTTCTGATGAGTGGTGTTGTCATTCTGACAGCATAATCTCTGGTCTACCATGGGCTAGAAAGATCGTAGACGACACCTTAATCTGGGGATCAACTCTCGAAGAACTCCACGATAGAGCCAGGGTCGTACTAACAAGATGCAGGGACATAAACATTACTATATCTCTGAAGAAAATGGAAATGGGTAAGGAAATCACCTTCGCTGGACATGTCATCAGTCAGAATGGCATCAGACCAGACGACAGGAAATATCAGGCCATTGCAGAATTTCCTACACCAACCAATGTATCTCAATTGAGATCCTTCCTAGGCCTGGCGAACCAACTCACTGCGTTCGTCCCAGACCTAGCCCACATGACGGCAGCCATCAGACCCCTCCTCAAGAAAGGAACAGCCTGGACATGGACGGAGGACATGCAAGAAGAATTCGAA
>JAMASZ010000253.1 GCA_023301585.1 Alphaproteobacteria bacterium
TGTGACTGAGGCTAGAATGCGCCAGGCAATTAACGGGACGTTCTCTCATAAATCTTCTGGTCCAGACCAGATCAAACCAATGGTCTTAAAACACCTCCCGGGGTGTATGCTATCGGACCTTAAGGACATCTACACTGGGTGTTTGTCATCAGGTCACACCCCACTAGCATGGCAGAAAGCTAAAGTGTGCTTTATTCCAAAACAAGGGAAACCGGACTACCTTAGTCCAGGCTCATTTCGTCCCATCACTTTGAGTAATCATCCTCTCAAGATTCTTGAAAAGCTCATCCTTTGGCATAATTTGCAAACTGTTATGAAGGACAGGCCGCTCTCTGATAAGCAACATGCCTTTAGAGCTGGCAGATCCACGGAAAGTGCGGCTCTCTATGTTGTCAATAACATTGACCAAGCTCTCACTAGTGAATCCATGAACCTTTCTGTGTTCATGGATGTTGCTGGAGCTTTTGATTGTGTCACAAGTGACGCAATCATTAGAGCCATGACGGACAGGGGCATTGATGAATATGAAGTCAGATGGTATGAGAACTACATCTCCTACAGAATTGTGTCAGTGTCAGTGGGACATGCAGACTGTGTCAGAATTGTGTCTCGTGGGTGCCCACAGGGAGGGGTATTGTCGGTTCTTGCCTGGAATTTAGTCTTTGATGACCTGTTAAAGATGTTTGACGGCCAGCCCGTAGACATTACAGGCTTCGCAGATGATGGTACGCTCCAATGTAGTGGAAAGTTCATGGGACCAATGGTGCGGAAGATGAACAATGCATTAGTTAGAGTCAGCAGCTGGGCAGAGGACAAGGGGCTAACTATATCAAAGGAAAAAACAGTTGCTGTCCTGTTTGCTAAGGGCAACTCTAATGCCAAGGCTAAACAGAGTGCAAATGTTCTGATGTTAGAGGGTACACCGGTCAAGTTTGTCAAGGAAGTGAAGTTTCTTGGTATGATCCTTGACCAGAAACTCACTTGGAAACCACATATTGATTATGTGATTGCCAAAGCCAAGCGCACACTGTTCATGTACAAGAAGGCCTTCAAGCCAAACTGGGGTCCAACCCAGGAGATGATTAGGTGGCTCTTCACCGCCATTGTGAGGCCAGGAATCATCTACTGCTCATTGGTGTGGGGGTTAGCAGTCATGACCACCACCTGGGCAGCAGTTCTCAGAAGGGTGCAAGCTCTTGCTACAACCCATCAAGGGATGTTCAGAAAGAAAACACCTAGACTAGCTCTAGAGGTCCTCTCTGGCATCCCTCCTCTGCACCTCTTCATTCGTGAACAGTTACTGCAGTCTGCAAATAGGAACTGTGAACACATCAACTCTTTACTGACAAAACATAGGTACAACGACAAAGCATTCATCAAAACCCTTCAGAGGGAGCTCAAAGGTGTAGGGGTCTCACTAAACGAGCACCAAAAAGATAGAGCTCCAAAAACGAGGCTACATGAGAGAAAATTCCATCTCACAGAAGGGACCTTTGACCAGGGCTGGCCCAAAGTACTGCCGGGTATTAGTGTATACACGGATGGGTCAAAGATAGGGGGACAAACGGGAGCTGGGGCTTTCATCCAGACTGCGAGGAAAGACTTTGAATTAGTGTGCCATCTGTCCCCGGACACAACAGTCTTTCAGGCTGAACTTTACGCAATTTATCACGCAGCAACCTTCCTGCTCTCTCTAGATGATATTGACGATGTACCAATACACTTCTATGTTGACTCACAGGCAGCCCTTAAAGCCCTCATGACTTTTGAAACAGATAGCAAAACAGTCCTCATAACAGTAGAATCACTTGAAACTCTTTGTACCAAACACCCAGTTCATCTGAACTGGGTCAGAGCTCATGCTGGCCAAGTAGGAAATGAAGCAGCGGATGAGCTCGCCAAGTTTGCTGCCTCCAACTCCTTTGGACCGCTTAAGGGCTACGAGATTAGGATTCCATTCACTCCCTCATTGATTCCACACATATTTTTCAAACGCAAAATAGGGGAGGATACCATTGTCAGGTGGAACAGGGAGTGGTGGGATTACCCGAGGTGCCGGCAAACAAAGATGTTTTTCCCACAAGTAGACCTACCTAGAGCCAAACTGCTTTATCGAACAGATAAGTGTACATATAGTGCAGCGATTAGATGGATTACGGGACACAATGGGTTAATGTACCAAAACAACAAAATAGATCCTATGTTTTACAACAATCCACAATGCAGAATGTGTGATGACGGGGAGGTGGGTAATCAGAACGATGAGACTACACTGCATGTGATGACCGAGTGTCCAAAGGTGCAGGAGCTCAGACAGGACTGTTTTGGTGAAAGGTTCCTTGACGAAGCCGACCTGAAAACTTTGAAACCCGATAGAATACATTTGTTCCTGAAAAGCTACGCTGCGCGCACACTGGAATATACGGATGAATGTCCAATCCTCTTTTTTGACAACCTTGCTAATCACTCTCTCTCCTTTTCTCTTCCCGGTTCCGAGGACCCCATGGGGGGTTCTGATGACCCAGCGGACACTAGAATGGGTGTCGGCTAGCCCGGCCCCCACTAGCTGGACCGACCCAAAAAGACGATGGAGAGAGACAACCAACCACTGGACCTGAAGCCGGGACAAGGGGGGATATACCTAGTGCTAGCCACGAGGGCCCCCTCTGCCAAAGTCTCAAAAAGCTCAAAATAGACCGAAAGACGAAACCAGCTAATGGAAGGACGCCACCCGGAGAACACGAGTCAGGAACAGCGGGTCCTGGGCGCCAGCCCCAGGCTCGGCCTTCGATGGAGTGGAAGACTGCTACCCGGAAGAAATCTAACAGTCATGGTAGAAAACGCCTCCAAGATCAACACAAGCTACAACTCAGTATCAAAACGCTCAAACAAATCTGTGCCCAGTATCACGAAGTGTAAAGTTAACAGCCGAACAAACCCTATGACATCCTTTTTGAAAACAGATATGTATGTTACATCAAACTGCCCATGTTGCCCTTCAGTCAAGAAGTTATTATGCTTGGTATCTCTCTGCTTGTGGAGATGGTGTTGACCTGCTCAGCATCACCACGTTGAAATTTTATTTGTCTGACACCACCATCTAGCAGGACCTAAGCATGTGTAGCCATAGGTACTACCGGGTAGCAAGTTGTCCCTCTTGGGATATAGTCAGTTCACAGTTAGTCTGTGAGTTTAATGGAGTCAATTCGGCTTCCTCCATCTCGGATATTAGGGGATCTGAGATGAATTGAGCCATTTGACTTATTCCCCATGTGTCTAGTATTTCAACTAGGTTAACGTGGTAACCAAAGTTGTTTAGTCTGCGTAATTCTAGCTAGTTCTTTACATTCTGTTATGAGGTGATCGAGGTTTTCGTCACCTTCTTGGCATAATCGGCATTTACAAAAGTCTCGTTGTTCTACTATGCTGTTGTGTCTGTTTCGGAAGTCGTGGCCTGTTAGGGCTCGTACCATTCTGCTTAGTGTGTCTCGTTTGAGTTTCCTCATTTCTTGTCCTTTCTTAGGGTTGATTTCTGGGAAGACTATTCTCGTCTGCCTGCAGTCTTTCCTATTTTTCCATTGTTCATTCCATTCTTTTCTTAGTTCGAGGTCAATGTGCCTTTTAAAGACAGATTTTGAGATGGGTGCTCTAGGTTCACATCCGATGCTCAGTTCGTTTGCTCCTTCTTTTGCCAGTGTATCGGCCCTCTCATTGCCTATGAAGCCCACATGGGCCTTGATCCAGTGGATTGTTACTGTGTTGGTCTCGGCAAGGGATTTGAGAGCCTGATAGGTGTCTGTCGTGGTTCTGGAGTCCGTCCAGTTACCGTCTAAGGCTTTGAAGATAGCCTGATTGTCTGTTAGGATGTCTACATTGCCTTGTAGGTTCATTTCCTGGGCTAGGTGTATCCCTTCGGTGATGGCTATGCATTCCCCTTGGTATACTGTAGCGTTGAAGCCTAGGTTGCCTTTGGTAGCTGCCATTTCTTCGTTTCCTTGGTAGGTCGCTGCTCCGTAGCCAGCCTTGTGGTTTATTCGGGAGCCATCTGTGTAAATCTGTGTGCCTGTTTTGTTCACTATGTCTTCGCCCGTGAGAAGGCTTTCGTGGTTTACCTCGTAAGGTTTGTCCCACATATGTGTTCTGGTTGTTTTGTCTGTAGGTGTGTCTGGTAGCCCCATTTTGGATAGTAGGGTGTCCGATCTTTTAATGTGGCCTGTAAGGGACCATTTTTTGGTGTTGCCTCCAGACCAGTTTCTTTGTAGGTTGTCTTTTAGTCTGATGCGCACCTTTATTATTTCTGCCTGTATGTGGAGATCTAATGGCATTGTGTCTGTTATTGCTTCCAGTCCTCGTGCAGGTGTAGACTGTCGGAAGTGACCCATTTGAATTAGCGCCAGCCTTTGGAGGGTTCTTAATTTGTCTTTTTGTTTGGTCGTTAACTTCAAGACTCTCCTCGGGATCGTATTGGTAGAGTTCGAGAGACTCGTCATAGTCTTCCGAATCATCTTTATCGACCTCTCTTTTCCTTCTTCCATCCTTGCTCAAGTCTCCTCCTCC
>JAMASZ010000254.1 GCA_023301585.1 Alphaproteobacteria bacterium
ATTGCGACTTATATTTCAAACGATTTAAACGCGTTGGGGATTGATGTGAATTGTTCTCCTGTGATGGATTTGCTTTGTGAAGATACGCATGACGTTATTGGCGATCGCGCATTTTCAGATAACCCGCAGGAAGTGTATGAAAAAGGCGCGGCTGTTTGTGAAGCGTATTTGGCGGAAGGTATTGTGCCTATTGTTAAGCATTTACCAGGTCATGGGCGCGCAACAGCGGATAGCCATTTAGTGTTACCCACAGTGACAGAGAGCTTAGAAGAGCTAGAGCAGAGTGATTTTGAACCGTTCCGCTTAATTGCAAAAGCGCCTTGTGCGGACCAAACATGGGGAATGGTGGCGCATATCGTTTATACGGCGCTGGATAGTGAGTTGGCGGCGACTGTGTCTAAAACCGCTATAAATTACATCAGAAACGACATTGGGTACGACCAATTCTTGTTAGCGGATGATATTTCGATGAAAGCGCTCGAAACATACGGAAATCTTGCGGATAGAGCGATAAAAACGCTGGAGTCTGGTTGCGATGCCACGCTATATTGTGATGGTAATCTAACAGAGATGGAATCTATTATGCAGGATGTGCCTAAGTTGCGTCCTGATAGTTTGAAAAGATATGACCGAAGCCGAATTCGAAGAAGACACGCCGCGTAACCCTGCTGCTCCTGATGGAGAAGCGGAAGGGGTTGATGCGTTACTTCTTAATATTGACGGCTATGAAGGTCCTATTGATGTTCTTCTTGATATGGCGCGAACGCAAAAAGTTGATTTGCGTGAAATCTCAATTCTGCAGTTAACCAGACAATATCTGTCATTTGTTGAGCGTGCGAAAACTTTGCGTCTTGATTTGGCGGCTGAGTATTTGGTGATGGCGGCGTGGCTTGCTTATCTAAAATCTAGGTTGTTGCTACCACAAGATAAAGAAGAGGGCGGCGAGTTATCTGGAGAACAGATGGCGGAAGCGTTACAATTTCAATTACGTCGTTTGGAAGCAATGCAAAATGCTGCAGATAATTTAATGAAATGTCCGCGTTTGGGCATTGATATTTTTCCGCGCGGTCTTGCAAAAGGTAAAAGCGAAGTAAAAACAAAATTTCAGACAACCTATAAAGTATCGCTTTATGATTTGTTGAAAGCTTATGGGGATATCAATCGTCGCCAAGAATATAAAACTTATGAGTTGCCTGTATTTAACATTATGACGATGGAAGATGCCGCAGATAAGTTGACTAAAATGCTAGGTAATCTACCACGCACAGGACCATATAGTGTTTGGACAACCTTGCAAAGTTTTGTGCCTGAGGGGATTAAAGATCCACTGCTGTTGCGTTCTACTGTTGCGTCTACGTTTACGGCTGGGTTGGAAATGGCGAAACAAGGAAAGTTAGAAATTCGTCAAGATGGCGCGTTTAGAACAATTTATTTGCGAACAGCAGATAGAGCGTCAGACGTTGCAGCGCCAGAAAGTATGGAGAGTTCAAATGGCTAATAAAAAAACGGGAAGCTGTCTTTGTCAGGCAATAAAATTTACGGTGAGTATACCAGAAGATAAGGTGCATGTTTGTCATTGTGGAATTTGTCAAAAATGGCATGGCGGTCCTGCGCTGGCTTTGTCATGCGAAGCAGGTTGGGAAATAGAAGGTGAGAAAAATTTAAAGTGGTTTAATAGTTCAGAACACGGACAACGCGGATTTTGTTCGGAGTGCGGAACCAGTTTGTTTTTCCAATCACCATCATTTGGCTATTACGGCGTTACGGTAGGGGCTTTAGAATCACAAGAAGGTTTAGAAATTGAAACGCATATCTATATTGATAAGAAACCACCTTATTATGATTTTGCTGATAAGAGCCCGCGTTTAACCGAAAAAGAATTTTTAGAGCATATAGGAGCAGCATAGTAATGACCGCTGAACAAGAAATAGAGCAACCGACTGAACAGCCGAATGTAGATGAGATTAGAGTGCTAGAAGCTTTATTGTTTGCTAGCGCAGAACCAATGTCACCACAGGCAATGTTGCAACATTTGCCTGAAGGGGCGGATTTAAATATTTTGCTACCTCAGTTGCAAGAACGATATTCAACTGGCGGTGTTCAGTTAGTTGAAATTGGTGGGCAATGGGCGTTACGTACGGCGCAAGATGTGGGTGAGTTCTTAGTCATCGAAAAAGAAGTGTCTAAAAAAATGTCGCGTGCGGCGTTAGAAACGATGTCTATCATCGCTTATCATCAGCCAATTACACGTGCGGAAATTGAAAATATTCGTGGTGTGGCGACCCATAGAGGCACGTTAGATATACTTATGGAGATGGCTTGGGTAAAACCTGGTCGTCGTCGTGAAACGCCAGGAAGACCTCTAACTTGGGTAACGACGAATGAATTTTTAGACCATTTTCAATTAGAGTCTCTTATTGATTTACCTGGTCTTGATGATTTGAAAGCTTCAGGATTGCTAGACCGCCGTCCTGCCATTGAAACTATCCCTGATACAGGTGATTTGTTTGATGATGGTGATAAGGATGCGGCAGAAGTATTGGCTGAAGAAAGTGACGACGATGCATATGATGAAGCTAGCTACAAAGAAATGATTGCAGAGAATGCCTCTGCTGATAATGAAGAAGAAGGAGAAATCTAATGGCGATTGGACCGTTACAAATTATAATTATTGTTGTGTTGGTGTTTTTATTATTTGGCGCTGGACGCTTACCACGTGTCATGGAAGATATTGCCAAGGGCATTAAATCATTCAAAAAAGGTATGAGCGAAGACGACGTTATTGAGCATAAAAAAGATGACGTTAAGGCACGTGATAAAACCAAGGAAGATTAATGCTTGATTTTGGTTGGGCAGAATTACTTATTATTGTAGCAGTGGCAATTTTTGTTATTGGTCCAAAGGATATCCCAAATGTGATGTATAGCATTGGGCGTATCGTGCGACGCATTCAATATGTCAGATATGCGGTGTCAAAACAGTTTGATGAAATTATGGATGTTGGTGATTTGAAGGAGCTACAAAAAGGTGTGAACTTCGAGGCGGCACGTAATAAAGGTGATGAAGTATCAGAGGCGCAATTTGATAATGATTATGGTGAGGAACCAACAGATGATGTCGCGGCCGAATTAAATGATATTACCGTGGGAAGTAATGAGTTGGATTATGGCAGTGAGCCGACAGATGATATAGCAGAAGAGTTAAATAACATTGATGTTGGTAGTAACGAGGTTAAAAAGCCATGAGCGATACCACCACACTAGAAAATGAACAAAAACAACCGATTCAAGGTCATTTAATTGAATTGCGTAAGCGCCTGATATGGGTGTTTATTGCGATGGGGCTGGGGACTGCTGTTAGTTTTATTTTTGTTGAAAATATTTACAGCTTTCTCGTTGAACCATTATCAAATGCCATGGAAGATGGTGGCACGAATAGGCTTATTTACACTGGTTTAACAGAAGCGTTTTTTACGTATCTTAAAGTGTCATTTTTTGCAGGTGTGTTTATAACCTTTCCAGTTCTGTTAGCGCAGCTATGGTTATTTTTAGCGCCGGGTTTATATAAAAATGAGAAGCATGCATTTCTACCATTTTTAATTGCAACACCGATTCTATTTTTCGCAGGTGGGGCAGTTGTTTATTACGGTATTATTCCTGCGGCGTGGCCGTTCTTTTTAAGTTTCCAAAGTACTGGTACAGAAACGGCACTCCCTATACAGCTTGAGGCACGGGTTAGTGAATATCTTGATTTGGTTATGACGTTGATATTTGCGTTTGGACTGTGTTTTCAGTTACCTGTGTTGCTGACACTGATGGGGCGTGCAGGCTTGATAACGTCTAAAACCTTGGCTTCTAAACGTAAATACGCTGTGATTGCTACGTTTGTTGTTGCAGCGTTTTTAACACCCCCTGATGTTATTTCACAGATAGGGTTAGCCGCAGCAATTTTGAGCTTGTATGAAGTATCTATCATTCTTGTAAAGCTTTTTGAGCGCAAAAAAAATAAAGAATAACGCCACTTATGCTTCAAGAAAAATATCAAAAACTGCTGAAAGAAAATAATTTTCAGGCTGACGCGGCTCAAGAAAAAGCTGTCTTAGTGCTTCAAAATTTATTTGTTGAATTGACTACAAAATCTAGAAAGTTTTTTTCTAAAAAGCAGGAAGTGAAAGGCGTTTATTTATATGGAGGCGTGGGGCGTGGTAAATCCATGATTATGGATTTATTGTTTGAAAGTTTGCCAAGTAGCTTAAAAAAACGACGTGTTCACTTCCATCAATTTATGATTGAGACGCATGATTTCTTGCATCAGGCACGCAATAGTAAAAGTGAAGACACTGATGATTTGCTAATGGGCTATGCTAAACAAGTTTCTAAAGATACCAAAGTTTTATGCTTTGATGAATTTCATGTTGTGAATGTCGTCGACGCGATGATTTTGGGGCGTTTGTTTACAGCGTTGTTTGAGCGCGGTGTTGTTGTTGTGTCCACCAGTAACTGGAAGCCAGACGATTTGTATGAAGGGGGGCTGCAACGCCAGTTGTTTTTACCCTTTATCACATTGTTGAAGCAAAAAATGCACGTTGTTCATCTGGACAATGATGTTGATTATCGAGAATTGTCGACGGAAGGTGGGAGTTGTGGACGCTATTTTCACCCAATCAACGAAGAGACAAAAAAGCATCTGGAAGAAAAATATCAGGAATTAAGCGGTGGCGCCCAAACAGATATACAAACACTTCAAGTTAAGGGGCGCGACATACAGGTGAGTGCGACTGCTAATGGTATTGCGCGATTTAAATATGCTGAGATATGTGAGCAGCCATTGGGGGCAGAGGATTATATTAAGATTGCCAGCAGCTTTCATACAATAATTTTAGAAAATGTTCCGCAATTGGCTTCTGATAAGCGTAATGAAGCGAAAAGATTTATTCTGTTCATTGATTGCTTATATGAGGCGGGGTGTATTTTAATTATGAGCTCAGAGAGCTATATTCAAAGTATATATGTTGGTGAGGATCATGGATTTGAATTTGATCGAACCGTTAGCCGTTTAATGGAAATGAATAGTGCAGAGTATGAAACAAAAAAACATTAAATTTATTGCTGTTTTATTAGCTGTTCTTTCAGTTGCTGGTTGTACGCCGGCGCCATCAAGTTATGATTATCGTTCTGCGCCAGTTGTAAAAAAATATGCGCCAAATCCAGACTTTATTGACAGGGTTGTTGTTAAAAAAGCTAGTGGTAAACTTTATTTGATGCGCGGTAGGGAAATTTATAAAGAATATAACATCGGTTTAGGCGCACGCCCAAGGGGGCATAAGCTTCGTGAAGGTGATAATAAAACACCGGAGGGGCGTTATCACCTAACATATGTGAATGATCAAAGTAGCTTTTATAGATCTTTTAGAATCTCCTACCCTAATGAGCGAGATATCATGCGCGCACAAATCCGCGGTGTGAACCCCGGTGGTGACATTGTTATTCACGGAACGCCAAATTCATTTGGTCCGAATTACAACGGTCCTATGAGTCCACGGAATTGGACGCAGGGCTGTATAGCCTTGAGTAACCGTGAGATGGATGAGATTATTAGTTTAGTCGCAATTGATACACCGATTGATATTTACCCTTAAAGTTTTTATTGGCGTTTAAGCGTCGAAAAGGTATCTTAACACATAACATTTTTTAAAAAGGAACATGAAATGGCACGAGCAAAAATAGGATTAGTAGGCGCAGGAATGATTGGCGGAACTTTGGCACATTTAGCAGGTTTGAAAGAACTTGGTGATGTAGCGATGGTTGATATCGCAGATGGTATTCCACAAGGTAAAGGATTAGATTTATCTGAAAGTGCGCCTGTTGAAGGGTTTGATTGTAACTTCATGGGTAGTAATAGCTATGATGTAATTGATGATGCTGATGTTGTTATTGTGACCGCGGGTATCCCACGTAAACCTGGTATGAGCCGTGACGACTTAATTGGGATTAATACAGGCATCATTAATAGCGTAGGCGCGGAAATTAAAAAACACGCACCAGATGCGTTTGTGATTGTTATTACAAACCCACTTGATGTGATGGTTGAAGTGATGCAACGCGCAACAGGTTTTGCGGATAACAAGGTTGTTGGTATGGCAGGGGTTTTAGATTCTGCGCGTTTCCGTTATTTCCTTGCTGATGAGTT
>JAMASZ010000255.1 GCA_023301585.1 Alphaproteobacteria bacterium
ACAAACGAAGATAGAATGCTCAAGGATCTACAAGAAGAACTTGACGAAGATGCAAAGGAGTTCCTTTTTGAAATAGAAACGGAAACTGTGGATGAAGCCCCGGCTCTACCTACTGAAAATCATGGGCCGAATCCAGACTCCGAATCAGTGGACACTTTCGGAAAAATTGACAAGACCGCCGCTGAAAGTGCACCAATTTCTCTAAATCAAAAGCCAGTGACCCATAAAAAGAAAACTTCGGTCTCTCCTTCTCAATCAATTCAAGAATCAACAACAACAGACACAGTTGTAAGCCAATTGAGTCAGCAAATGGAAGACTTAACCTCTCAAGTCACTACAATATCGCAAGATTATAAGAACTTGATGTTAATGCTCCAACAACGACTTCCGAATCCACCCAACCCTTCAACGGCAACTAATGCCGGGGGGCCTCAGCCGACCACCATTAATGGAGTGGACATCTCCACCGGAGGCCCCTTCGGGGCTTCCGGTCGTGGCTGACTGTCCAAACCGGAGTCGAAGAAGGTCGCGGGCGTTTCCCTTCTCGGCGGAACCGGATTCCGAACCCCGAAAACCCCACAGAGGAGCAGAGTCGTACAGACAAGCTTCCCTGGGGACATATATGTTGTATTCATAAAACAGGTGTTCTACGAATTGGATTGTGGAATTTTGGAGGATTCCTTCTCGATGCGTCTGCTAGAAAAAACCATTATATCATGTCCGAACTTAAGCGGCTCCGTATTGATATTGGGTGCCTAGTAGAACTTAACATTCACTGGCGGAAAGTGGCGGCGAGACATCGTCTCGAAGAGAGAACATTGGGTTGGTTTGAAGCAGTGAATATTAACTCTGCCTATTATCAAAACTACTCTTCCGGACCAAGTCAAGCCGGCGGCGTATCACTGTGGGCAATGAATAAGGCATCGCATCGAGTAATGGAAGTTGGTCGAGATCTTAGGGGACTAGGCCGGTGGACATGGACAAGATTTAGAGGAAAGAACGAAAAATCACTTCGTGTCATCGCGGCTTACCGTCCTAATCTAAATGAAACGGGCCCGAACTCAGTTTGGGGGCAACAAAGAGATTATTTCATACGTCACAACCGAGACGAAGACCCTCGCGTATTATTTACTTCCGACTTGGTTGCAGAAATTAATACGTGGAAGGAACAAGGCGATCAAATTGTCGTTGCATTAGATGCAAACGACGACGTTAGATCAGGACTGTTCGCACTCGCAATGAGCTCGTGCGGACTTTCTGAAATTGTTACATCAACACACGGTATGACAGGTCCACGAACATATAATCGAGGGCGAAATCCAATCGACGGTCTTTTCGTATCATCAACACTGAAACACTCGGCGTGCGGATATCTCCCATTTGCTAAGGGTCCAAAAGACGTCAAGGGCCTTGACCACCGTTTGCTATGGATGGACATCCCGTACTCTGTTGCTTTTGGCTGCGAGGCCCCGTCGGTCCAAAAACATCAAGCACGACGATTAAAAACGGACGACCCGCGTATTGTGAAACGATATCTCATGGCATATCGAGACCTACTAAAGGAAGCCAATGCTTTTGCTAGAATGGAAAAACTTCACAAAGAAGCTTTAGCTCCGTTAAGTCCATCGCAAATCCAAGAATATGAAGACCTCGACGCAATCAGGGTCAAATGTGCCTTAAAGGCAGAAACGGAATGCCGAAAACTGCATACAGGGGCTATACCCTGGTCTCCAACACTGCAAATATCAAGAAATGCAGTGCGATATTGGTACAAGATGCTACGAAGGCACTATGGGGAACGTGTCAGCAATAGATATTTAAAACGCCTAGCGGCGTCAGCGTCTATCTCTTTCGACCCTTCAGTGCCCATTGACTATATGCGGAAAAAATACTACGAAGCACGGAGGCTACGCAAAGTGGAGTATTCTTGCGCCGAAGACAACCGGTCTACATTCATCATGAGCTTAGCAAAGGCCAAGGCTGAAGATGAAATGCCAAACTCTGATGTTCAATCTCGAACAGATAGATGGGCAAAAACTCTTCTACAGTGGGAAAAATCACGTCGCGATAATCGATTGATGCGCCGAGCGCAAAACAAACTTCATAGTGGAGCACTCACATCAGTTATTGCTCCAAATGAGAGAGGCCAACGAATTGAGGAAAATACAAAGGATGGAATGGAGCGAGCATGCCTTTCTGAAAATGAGAGGCGTTTCAACCAATCCAACAACACAGACTTCTTAACTTCTCCTCTTTTCGAACACATCGGACCAATGGGCATCGGTGGGACGGCGGATTCAATACTGAACGGCACATTTACACCTCCCAGCGGTACAAGTGAATATGCGACGAAGCTTATTTGTCAGTTGAAAACCCCATCAGCTATAAAACAAAACGGACAAATCACTTTCCCTTTTTCCATTGAAGAGTACAAATTAGGGTGGAAGAAAGCAAGGGAGCGTACTTCGGCTGGCCCATCCCGCCTGCACTTCGGACACTTCAAAGCTGGGATACAAGCAGAAGACACAGCAAACTTCGAAGCAAAGATGACTCATATCCCGATATCAACAGGATACTCTCCAAAAAGATTTCAACGAGGATCAAATGTTATGATTCTCAAGCGAAGCAACGAATTTGATGTCGAATCTTTAAGAGCAATTTTGCTCTACGAAGCCGACTTCAATTTCAACAACAAAATGATAGGGCGCAAAATGATGTACAACGCAGAAGACCTCAAACTTCTTGCAAAAGAGCAGTACGGCAGTAGAAAAGGCCACTCTGCAGTAACTCATGCTCTTAACAAGTGCTTAACATTTGATCTCCTCCGTTTTAAAAGATGCCCAGGCGCATTGTGCTCGAATGACGCAAAATCGTGCTACGATCGCATTGTGCATTCAGTGGCAACATTGTCAATGCGAAGAATGGGCGTACCAATTGAACCATTGGTATGTATGTTTACAACCATCCAGAGACTGGAGCATCACATCCGGACCGTATACGGAGACTCGAAGAGCACATTTAGCGGAAAACTCTGGGCGGTGCCAATTCAAGGGGTTGGACAAGGAAATGGCGCCGGACCGCAAATCTGGGCAGTAGTATCCACACCGGTACTCAATATGCTTCGAGACGAAGGCCATACTGCATATTTCCATGCAGCTATCTCAGATTACACTCTGGAATTTGTAGGCTATGCCTTCGTGGATGACACGGATTTGTTTGCCACAACGCACTCAGACACGGCAACAGGGCATCAGGTTATAAAAAGTATGCAACAATCGGTAACAGCATGGGAAGGTGGCATTCGCGCAACAGGCGGAGCAATCGTTCCAAAAAAGACTTACTGGTATTTAATCGACTTTGTGTGGAACATGGGCGAATGGCGTTATGCTTCAGAGAAAGACGTACCAGGATTCTTGGAAGTTCGTGACTGCAATCAACAAAAACGTTGCTTGGAACGACTCTCACCCTCTGAGGCCCGAAGATC
>JAMASZ010000256.1 GCA_023301585.1 Alphaproteobacteria bacterium
GCATTTCGGCTGGGTTCATAAGGTTGCTAATCTGTGCAATAAAGCGCTGACCCATTGTTGGTAATTTACTGCTCAACGGGTGTTCTGCTAATTTGACGCCAGAAATAATATGGTTCTGTGCGCTACTATCATTGGTTTTCGCTTTAATGATTTCTTGTTGTGCGGCAACTTCGCCAATAAGGGCTGTTTCATTCAGTTCTTCATTCAGATCGTGTAACTCTTCATCTAGGGGCGTTACGGTGTCACCGACAGTACTCGCCATTTCAGCGTTTTTAGTTTGAGCCAAATGCGATGCTAATACCTGTTTATCGGCGTCATTGGATACGTTATTGATAAGTTGTAAGTAATCGCCCATGCCGATTTGATCTTCGCTATCGGCACCTGGGGCAGGGATGATGTTTCCAACGCCTGCGATTAAGTCTTCGACTGTCAGTTCGCG
Organism: Alphaproteobacteria bacterium; assembly: GCA_023301585.1. Lineage (GTDB taxonomy): Bacteria > Pseudomonadota > Alphaproteobacteria > Micavibrionales > Micavibrionaceae. Next base: position 440 of record JAMASZ010000256.1, read on the forward strand.
ACCAAGTTTTTCTTCAACTTCTTGGATACGTGATGTGATTGTTGTTAATTGATTTGGGTTTAAGCCAGTTGCAATCAATGCCGCAAATGGAGCGTCTTCAGATAGCTCGCCAGCATTCAAGCCGTCACGAAATGCATCGATTGTAGCTTCTAAATTTTCAAGGCGTTTTTCAAGGTTTGCCACAAGCGTTTCGATCGAACCGCCGCTTTCAGAAATTGATGGAAGACCTTGTGTTAGGTGACTGACTAACTTTGTTAATTGCTCGGCACGATTATCAAGTCTTTCGGATTTTAACTCTGCTAATTTTGCTTCGATGTCACCATCAGGGGATTGTCCTAAAAGCGCTAATTGTAGCAACGCAAGGTTAGCTTTTTCGTTTTTGATATCATCACTGTTATAGGCAACAGATTGATTTTTTGTGCCGTCTTTACCCAGCAGTTCTAAGTCTTGGTTTTCACTATTTCCTAAAATAACGCTCCAGAAATCAGCACTAATGGCGCTTGTGTTTGTGAGGGGGCTGTTGCCGCCTGATAAAGCGCCTTTTTGTGCTCCTGCTATTTGTGTCGCAAATATATCCATAGTGTCTTACCTTTTCTTATTCTTCTGTATGTTGCTTTTAAACGGACTCGTTTATGCCGATACTTGCTTTCGAAGCCGACTGCATATGCCCGTTAGAGCCATAAATAATTTGATCATGTGATTTTGCTGCTTTTTGTGCCTGTTGCATGATGCGCTCGCCTAAGCGTTTCATGCCTGTTTTCATACGGTCTAAAGCAACCAAATTTTCATCTGTGATGTCTGCGAACTCTACACGCATGGCTTGGAGTTTTTCTCTAAGGCTAGGGTCTGCGCTTTTAAGCTCTTCCTTGCGAGCAATTAACTGTGTCATGCCTTCCAAATATTTGCTCGTCACTTCAATCTTCTTGTCCTGCATGTTCAGAAAAGAAGTTGTATCTGCTTTCGTTAGCATTTCAGTTTCTTCAACCATTGTTGTTCTTAATGTGTTGATTGTGTCCATCATTTCCTGCATCGCCTTGTTTGGGTTTTCAGGAAGCGTGTAAACTTTCTTTTCTGCTTTCATTTCAGTGTCTTTGCTCTCTTGGTTAAGGTTTTGTGTTGAGGTATTATTCATTGGTTAGCTCCTCTATAATTGTTTCGATTGAGTTATCGTTGCTGTTGTCTGCGACCTTTTCAGTCTTGCCGTTAATGTAATCTTGTGAGTCTAGGGTGGGGTCGTCCTGCGGTGTTTCGCCTTGCATGCGGATAAGTTCTTTTTTGACCTGATCTGCAATTCCTAGCTGACCTGTTTCTGCCATTAATTTCCCGTATTCTTCAAGCATCATGCCTTGGAAAATCTCTTCTCCCTTACCGCCGCCAAAGGTTGGGTCAGGCTTGATTTGGGCGAACATTGGTTTCATCATCTCCGTGACAAACATCGCCTCAAAGTCCTTGGCAACTTCGTCTATGCGGTCCATTGCCTTGGTATTGCTCACATCATTAGCGGCTTGCTTTGCATTCTTAACCGCAGAGGCTGTTTGACTCTGGGCTTGTTGCATAAGGGCTAGCGATGTATCAGGGTTTAAATTCATGTCTTATAAAGTCTCTATTTCTGCTTGAAGGGCGCCAGCGCTCTTGATGGCTTGTAAAATTGTAATAATGTCACGTGGGGCGATGCCTAGCTTGTTAAGTCCAGCTACTAATTCTTGTAACGTCACGCCTGTATCGACGACTTTTAGACCGTCGGCATTGCCTTCGTTCACGCCAATACTTGTGCGCGGTACGGTTGTTGTCTGACCTTGTCCAAACGCTGCTGGTTGGGCAACTTGCGGTGTTTCTGTCACGTTTACTGTCAGGTTCGCTTGTGCGATAGCAACGGTGCTAATCCGTACGTCTGATCCCATGACGATAACGCCAGAGCTTTCGTCGATTACAACGCGTGCAACTTGGTCAGGGGTAACAGAGAGTTGTTCAATATCTGTAATTAAATCAACGATATTACCTGAATAGTTAGTGGGGCGTCTTAAGACGACGCTTGCTGAATTTTCAGCCTTCGCTGCATTAAAATTTGTCTTGTCATTAATCGCTGACGCGATACGGCGTGCTGTTGTAAAATCTGGGTTTCTTAAAGATAGTCTGATTTGCTGAAGTTCAGCCAATTCAAAGTCAATTTCACGCTCAATAATACCACCTGACGCAATACGTCCAGAAGTGGGGACGTTTTGCGTCACATTACCTGCATCACCACCGGCGCTAAAACCTGCGATGGCAACAGGGCCTTGCGCAACAGCGTATACTTCGCTGTCGGCTGCCATTAAAGGTGTTACCAATAGCGTTCCGCCTTGTAAGCTTTCTGCATCACCTAGCGCGGATACGCTGACGTCTATTGTGGCACCTTGATTCATAAATGGGGGAAGTGTCGCTGTTACCATTACTGCAGCAACGTTACCTGTATTTAGGTTTTGACCACGTGTACTAACGCCTAAGCGTTCTAACATCGCGATTAAACTTTGTTCTGTGAAAGGCGAGTTATTTAAAGAATCACCTGTGTCATTTAAGCCAACAACCAAACCGTAACCGACTAATTGGTTGTCACGGACGCTTTCAAAATGCACAATATCTTTAATGCGGGTAGTTTTTGCCTGTGCGGTTGTTTGGAAGCTAATAACAAACATAAGTGTTATTAGGGCAAGGCTGAGGGCTATCAGACCCGCTTCACCTATTGCTTTGCTGTCAATTCTATAAAAAGTGCGTAGCATGTAACTTCCTTAAAAAATGGTTTTGTTCCCCTAGATATATGCGAAGACCATGCCAATTCTTATGGATGTATATTTTTATTTAAAATCAATAGCTTATATTTTTGTGAGTCTAAACGGTTTATAGGATTTAGGGAAAAATACGCACTTATGGATAGTGTTTTACGGAAGCGGTGGAAAATTTTGCCTCCTTTAAGTAAATTTTAAATTCAAAGGCGTTAAAATGAGTTATAGTACTGCTTAGAGTAAAAAGGATTTTAATATGAAGGTCGAAGGTCCATCTGGTTCCCAGAAAACATCTAAATCAAAGAAAAGTAATAAAACAAGCGGTGCTGATAGCAGTTTCGGTTCGATGGTTACGTCTGGTGCTAAGGAAAGTTCTGGCGTAGGGGCGACACAATCTATCGCGAAAGTGGACGCTTTATTGGCTGTTCAAGGTGTTGGGAATGCGACAGATGGCGCCTCTAAGCGTAAGATGAAAAAGCGCGGGCACAATATCCTGCGTCAATTAGATCATATACGTTTGGCTATTTTGACAGGGAATATGACCATGGGCGAAGTTCTTGATATTGCTGATGTTGTGGCGTCAAATCGGGAAAACATTGATGATCCTGAGCTTACGGCAGTTTTAGATGAGATTGATATGCGTGCGCAAATAGAGATTGCGAAAGCGCGTAAGGCTTTAGAGACTAAAATATAGAGTGTAAATGAGTTATAAGACGCAAAGAATAAGCGGGTTTCACTTATTTCTTGCAACTAGGGGCGGTCAACACTATATTGCCTTTCAGTTTTTTGAAGATATTATTAATTGTTTAGGGAAGTTGCATAATGGCAAAAGCTAAAAAAAGTAAAGAAGTTGTAGTTCCAGAGAACTATGTCGTATCTAAAGATAAAGATGGCTACATGAACCCTGTGATGTTGGCGTTTTTCCATGGAAAGCTAACGGATTGGCGTAAGGAGTTAATTAAAGAATCTTCTGAAACAATTCAAAACACTCTTCAAGAAACAGAACTTCAAAAGCCTGATTTGGCGGATAGAGCGTCTGCCGAAACAGATCACGCCCTTGAGCTAAGAACACGTGACCGTGAGCGTAAGCTTGTAAACAAGATTAACTCTGCCCTTCAGCGTATTAAAGAAGGCGAATATGGCTACTGTGAAGAAACAGGCGATGAGATTGGTGTTGCACGCTTAGAGGCGCGTCCAGTAGCGACTTTGAGCTTAGAAGCACAAGAAATGCATGAGCGTAAAGAGAAGATACATCGTGATGACTAATTTTTAATTCTTTCTTTTGTGCCATGCTTAATGGCATAATTAAAGAAAAGGATAATTAGCACATGGCATCATTTTCAGATTTTTCAGAAGAAGATAAGTTATTAACGGTATCTATTCCCTACCGCGTTGGGGTGTGGATTTCTATGTGTGATGACAACGCTACTACGAAATACGACGATAAGATTGAGGGAAAAGCATTGGAAGATGCCTTCATTCGTATGTCAGAACAGAAAAAGCACGCTTTTGGCGCCGCAATGGCGGGGCATGTCCTAAGTTCTAAAAAGGCTTGGAGGTCATGGCAGGCGCAAGCTAAGGAAGACACTATTCTAGTCGACCTTGATAATGTTCTTAAAACCTGCGCTGCGACCTTATCCGCGGAAGATGTTGCTGGGTATAAGAAAATGATTTGGTTTGTGGCGCTGGCTGTGGCGCGTAGCTATGGTGAGCAGGTTGATCCTGACAATGAAATGCACGTAAACCGCTTCTTTAATAAGTTCTTTGGTGGGCGTTCAACCCAAAAGGCTGAAAATATCAGCGAAAAAGAAAAAGCAGCCCTTAAAAAACTACAAACATTCCTGAAAAGCTAAAACGTTAATTTCTTGCTGTTTTTATCAATTACACCATTGCCTTCATGGTGTAATTGTCTTTATTATTACTCTGTAAATTACTTATTCTAAACGGAGTTTCTATGTCGGATAACCTGTCCTTTATCACTGGTGTTAATTCAGAATATATTGCGCATCTTTATGCTCAGTATAAACGTAATGCGTCTGGCATTGACCCTAGCTGGAAAAAGTTCTTCTCAGAACTCAATGATGATGAAGTATCGATTTTAAAGGAACTTCACGGCGCAAGCTGGACACCTGATGAAAACCGTAGGGAGACAAACCAATTTAATGGCACCGATGGCAACGAAAACGCCAAAGACCCTAATCCAATGGAAAAAGTGGTTGAGGTTGGAGAAGATGTTCGTTTAGGAACAATTGATTCAATTCGCGCAATTATGCTTATCCGTGCTTACCGCGCCCGCGGCCATTTGGAAGCGGACTTAGATCCACTAGGATTAGTTGAAAAAGAATATCACCCAGAATTAGATCCAGCTCATTACGGTTTCACAGACGCCGATTACGACCGTCCAATATTTATCGATGGTGTACTTGGATTAGAAACAGCAACGCTCAGAGAAATCGTTGCGGTACTAAAAGAAACATATTGTTCTAAAATCGGTGTTGAGTTCATGCACCTAACCGACCCAGAAGAAAAAAGCTGGGTACAACAACGGATTGAAGAGCCTCATAATAAAACAGATTTTACCGTTGAAGGTAAAAAAGCAATCTATCAGCGCCTTGTTGCGGCTGAAGGGTTCGAGCAATTCTTACACGTTAAGCACACTGGCACAAAACGCTTTGGTCTTGATGGTGGTGAAGCGCTTATTCCATGTATTGAGCAAATCATGAAACGTGGCGGACAAATGGGACTTAAGGAAATCGCTGTTGGTATGGCGCACCGTGGACGTTTGAATGTTTTAACCAACGTCATGGGGAAATCTTTCACGGCCGTATTCTCAGAATTTCAGGGCAAGTCATCACAACCTGATGATGTGCAAGGTTCTGGTGATGTTAAGTACCATATGGGGACTTCTGGTGATCGTGATTTTGACGGTAATACTATCCACTTGTCGCTAACGGCAAACCCATCTCACTTGGAATTTGTTAATCCTGTTGTAATTGGTAAAGTGCGTGCAAAACAAGTTCAAGCAAATGACATCGAATCTGAAACTGTTTTACCAATGTTGCTTCACGGTGATGCGGCGTTCGCTGGACAAGGGGTTGTTCCTGAAACTCTAATGATTTCTGACCTTCCTGGTTACCGCGTTGGCGGAACAATGCATATCGTTATCAATAACCAAATCGGATTTACAACACGCCCTAAATTTAGCCGTTCAGGTCCTTACTGTACAGACGTTGCAAAAATGCTCGCTGCGCCAATCTTCCACGTAAACGGCGATGACCCAGAAGCGGTTGTCCATGTAGCGCGTATCGCAACCGAGTTCCGTCAGAAGTTCAAAAAAGATGTCGTGATTGATATGTTCTGTTACCGCCGCTTTGGTCACAACGAAGGTGATGAGCCTGCGTTCACACAGCCATTGATGTACAAACAAATCAAACAACAAAAGACAACTTGTGAAAAATACGCCGAGCAATTAATTGCCGAAGGCACAATGACCAAGGAAGAATCTCAAGCGATCCTTGATGAGTTTCATAAATACATGGAAGAGTCTTTTGATGCCGCTGAAAGTTACAAACCAAACAAGGCAGATTATCTTGAAGGCGCTTGGGCTGGCTTAACAGTGGCGCCTGATGGTGCACGTCGCGGTGAAACTTCCGTGGAGGCAGATAAAATTCAAGCATTAGGAAAAGTGTTATCAACTGTTCCCTCTGACTTTAAAGCAAACAGTAAAATTGTTCGCCAGATGAAAACAAAAGCGAAGATGTTTGATACTGGTGAAAATATCGATTGGGCAACGGCGGAAGCTTTGGCTTTCGGCTCGCTCCTTGACCAAGACTTTGCTGTGCGTCTATCGGGACAAGATGTGGGACGTGGGACATTCTCGCAACGTCACGCAATTTTGTATGATCAAGAAACTGAAGCAAAATATATTCCATTAAAAAATATCGCGCCTGACCAACCTAAATTCGAAGCGCATGACAGTCCACTCTCCGAACTTGCGGTGATGGGGTTTGAATATGGCTACACGCTAGCTGACCCAAAAACACTAGTGCTTTGGGAAGGGCAGTTCGGTGATTTCGTGAACGGCGCGCAAGTAATTATGGATCAGTTCATCTCAAGTGGTGAAACAAAATGGCTTCGTATGTCAGGTTTAGTTTTATTACTTCCTCACGGTTACGAAGGGCAGGGACCAGAACATTCCTCTGCACGACTAGAGCGTTTCTTACAATCGAGTGCGGAAGATAATTGGCAAGTTGCAAATTGTACCTCGCCAGCAAACTACTTCCACATTCTGCGTCGTCAAATGTGCCGTGACTTCCGTAAGCCATTGGTGTTGATGACGCCAAAATCTTTATTGCGTCACAAATTATGTGTGTCTGAACTGAGTGACTTCTCAGAAGGCTCAAGCTTCCATCGTCTACTTTGGGATCATGATATTGAAGAGTTGGCAAAACCAAAAGACATTAAACGCGTCGTCATTTGTTCTGGTAAGGTTTATTATGATCTGCTTCAAGAACGTCGTGAGCGCAAAATTAAAGATGTTATTTTGCTGCGTATGGAACAACTATATCCATTCCCTGATAAGTCACTTGCTGAAGAGCTAAAACAATATCCAAATGCTGATATGGTTTGGTGTCAGGAAGAACCTAAAAATATGGGGGCTTGGACATTCGTAGAACCAGAAATTGAAACTGTATTGACTAAACTTAAACATAAGGTAAAACGTGCTAAATATGTTGGACGCATCGCTGCGGCATCGCCAGCAACTGGTATTTTGAAACGTCACTTGGCGGAGCAAGCAAAGCTTATCGACGAAGCCTTAACTTTGTAAATTAAATTTTAAAAATAGTAAGTAAAACTAGAAAGATAAAAAGATGACACAAATTATTGTTCCAACATTAGGGGAATCTGTAAGTGAAGCAACTGTAGCAACTTGGTTAAAACAAGTTGGTGATACGGTCGCAGTTGATGAGCCGATTGTTGAATTAGAAACAGACAAGGTAACGCTGGAAGTTAACGCAACTGCCGCTGGTGTCATCAGCTCAATCGTTGTGCAAGAAGGCGAAGACGTTGAGGTCGGCGCGCTTTTAGGTGAAATAGGTGGTGAAGGAAGTGCAACAGCTACTCCTGCGAATGACGCACCTGCAGAAAAAGAAGAGCCAAAATCTGCAAAGCCTGCACCTGCCACGACAGCATCAAACGATGAACATAAATTGTCGCCAGCTGTATTGAAAATGGTTAATGATAATAACTTGGACGCAGATAAAATTCCTGCATCAGGAAAAGATGGTCGCTTAACAAAAGAAGATGTTATCAACTTCATGGAAGGCGGAAAATCATCTGCGCCTGCACCAGCTGAAAAAGCACCATCAGCACCAGTTGCACCTGTCTCTAAAGAAGCAGGGGAGCGTGAAGAACGTGTTCGCATGACACGTCTGCGTCAATCAATTGCAAAACGTTTGAAAGGCGCGCAAGAAACTGCGGCGATTTTAACAACATTCAACGAAGTTGATATGGGTGCCATCATGGCGTTGCGTAAGCAGTACCAAGAAAACTTTATCAAGAAACATGATGTGAAATTAGGCTTCATGTCTTTCTTTGTGAAAGCGGCAGTTCAAGCGTTAAAAGAATTCCCATCTGTAAATGCAGAAATTGACGGCGATGAAATCGTCTATAAAAACTTCTACGATATTGGTATCGCGGTTAGTACACCACAGGGGCTAATCGTTCCTGTTGTTCGTGATTGTGACCAAAAAAATATGGCGCAAGTTGAAAAAGATATCATTGATGTTGGAACGCGTGCGCGTGATGGTAAAGTCTCCATTGATGAAATGCAGGGCGGTACATTTACAATTACTAATGGTGGAATCTTTGGCTCATTAATGTCGACGCCAATTTTGAATGCCCCTCAATCTGCTATCCTTGGAATGCATAAAATTCAACAACG
>JAMASZ010000257.1 GCA_023301585.1 Alphaproteobacteria bacterium
ACCCCTTCTTTGGCACAGGCACAACAGGTGCCGTTGCAAAGAAAATGGGACGTGAATATATCGGTATTGAACGTGAAGATGATTATATAAAAGTCGCGAAAAAGCGTCTGGAGGACATCACACCATATGACGAAGACAGCATCGCCATCGTCAACAAACGTGAACAAACACGTATTCCGTTCGGCTGGCTGCTTGAGCATGGCTACTTAGAGCCAGGAGCACAACTACAAGATCACAAAGGGCGTAATCCAGTGAACATTGCCGCAGATGGCAATATTAAGACACATGAGGGCAATCATCGTGGATCTATCCACAAGGTTGGCGCCGCGGTTCAAAACGCTCCTTCTTGCAACGGCTGGACGTACTGGCATTACAAGGTAGGCAACGAGTTAGTACCTATTGATAACCTGCGTCAGGAATTGCGCGCTACTATGGAGGGGCAAGCTCTCGCAGATGCTCGCCCTAAAAATTCCACTTTACAATAATCGATAAATATTGGTAATAAGATTTATGAATACTCTTTTTCAAACAGTCACCTCGAAGTGCAAAAGCAGGCGTCGTGCAAGCGATAATGTTTTGGCACTTGCTAACAGCAACCAAAAAGTCACTCAGAAAATCTTCATTGAAGAATTAGAACTTGAGATGTCTATTGGTGTTTTAGACAGTGAAAAGAAAAATAAGCAACGCGTTATCATTAGCGCTGAATTAACAATCATTCCTAACAAAGATTGGCAGAACGATGAAATTACAGATGTGGTTTCATACGCTGATGTTATACAGACAATTGAAGACACAACATCTCAAGAACATATCAATTTAGTTGAAACAGTTGCTGAACGTATCTTAGAAGAGTGCATGTCAGCACGCAATGTACTTGCCATGACTGTGAAGGTTCAAAAGCCTGATATCTTTGACAATGCTCGTTCTGTTGGAACAGAGATAACAAGAATTAAAGATATCTAATCCTTATTCCGCCTTAGGTTGGGCAGTCTCTTTAATTACAGCCTCATCGGCAACAGGCTCTTCTTTTTTAACTTCTACTTCCTTAGTATTCTTTGTAGCATCACGTTGACGCTTACTTTTTCTGTTAAAGTCGAAGCTAGAAAGTATGCGCGTTTCTTTTTTATCCGCGAACACGTCAATACCATCTATGCTACCAAACACAATGTATGTTTCATTGTCATGGGCGTGTTTCTTTTCGATATGTCCACCAAACTTATCGATAGTTACACGTAACCGAGCAAAGGCTGGACGATCATACTGGCGATATAGCGTCTTACTTAAAGGGTTATGCTTTCTACGAATTAGGAAAGATTGTGCATTATGCTCGTCAACCTTAATAAAGTCATAGCTGAATGGCGCCTCCATAATAAGCAAAACAGTGCTTGGAAAACCATCTAGTTTATAATCATGACAAAAGTTTCTAACCCTTTGATTGATACGTACAGATCTAGATTCATTATCATTATCACCAATTTTAATGCGTCGGACATCTTGAAAGCCAGTTTTTTTAATAATCGGGAACCCTTTTCTTTCCAAATCATAATCACCAAGCTCAACCAACACTTGCGCTTTAATTTTGTTATTATAGGTTTCCCGCGTCTCAGCTATCATGTTCCTGGCAGCTTTTCTAACCCTGATCCATTCAAAATCATCGTTAGAAAACTTTTTGTATAGTGGACATTCATTAATCCTTAAAAAATTATCAATAATTTTATTATCATCGACATCTAAAATATTAAGCCTCCAATAGAGTCTTGAAAGACTCTCCATATTTGCGGCGTCATAAATATTTAGATACTTATCTTCTATGACCGTTCCTTCCGTATTAATCATTGGAGAGGTTCTATCGACTTCCTCTGCTAGCTCTTTTTCAGTTTCTAAGATAACTTCGTTTCCTAACAAGAAATTGCTAGCATTATCCTTGGCTGCCAACGCTACAGAAGTAGTAAAAGTACAAAACAGTACTGTAAGTAAAAATATTTTATGATTTGTCATGATACTATTATAACGCCCCTTGCTTTGAATTTACAAACTTTCACGAGTTAATTTAAGAACTTTTTGAAATAAAGTAGGAAGACCCAAATTATCTAATTCTGAGTATCTCACCCAAAAATGGTCATATTCAGGCAAAATCTTACCGTTAATAAGTTTAGCTTCTTTTATATTTAACGTCAGGTTAAAATGAGTGAAACTATGTTTTATCAACATATCTTTAGATTTCAATGAGTTATCTTTTATATAGGCTGGGTTTTTAATGGCTGCGTAATCAACATCCCAGTTCGAAGTTGGTAATCCTGACATACCGCCTAACATCTCTTTTTCACCGCGCTTTAAGAATAAGAGAGAATCTTTTTGCTTATTATGAACCAGATAAACATCGCCAAACTTATTAGGTTTCTTACCTTTTTTAATCTTTTTGGGTAATTCGGATGCAATCCCTAACTCGCTAGCCTTGCAGTAATCTTTAACAGGACATTGAGTACATTTAGGCTTGCTGTCAGTGCAAATGCTTGTCCCTATATCCATTAAGGCTTGTGCGTAGTCACCTGGGTGGTCTTTACGGTCATCTGCCAGATATCCTGCATGTTGTTTTAACTTAGCCTTACTAGCTGGCATAGGCTCAGTAATGGCGTATATGCGCGCTATGATACGTTCAATGTTGCCGTCAACAACATTTGCAGGCTTACCAAAGGCAATAGCTCTAATAGCTGCACTCGTGTAATCCCCCACCCCTGATAATTCTTTTAGCCTGTTTTGGTCTGAAGGAAATACGCCATCATAATCTTTAGCAATAGTTTGAGCGCATTTATGAAGATTGCGCGCCCGAGCATAATAGCCTAACCCAGCCCAAGCGCTTAAAACATCATCTTGTTCAGCTTTTGCGAGTTTTTCTACGGTTGACCATTTTTTTAAAAACTTTTCAAAATAAGGAATTACAGTTGGAACGGTTGTTTGCTGGAGCATAATCTCCGATAGCCAGACATGGTAAGGATTTATTTTAGCGCTTGAGCCATATGGTCTTCGCCAGGGTAATGCTCGTTGATTAACTTTATACCAATCGAGAATGTTTTTACGGAAACTGTCAACATCTACTGCAGATGACATATTCTTTGTCTTGTTGTTTTTCAGTGAAACTGTCATATTACCTAAATGTGCGCCCTAAAATTAATATCCAATGCAGTTCCTAAAGTTACTGACAAGACCTTTAAGCGAAAATACATCGCTTTGGGAAGAGTTGTAACCCATTGGGAGGATATTATGGGGGAAAAGATGGCGCAAGTGGCGCAGCCATTAAAAATTCGTTATAGAAAGCCTAAGCGTAAAAGTGATAAAGCTGAAGCTACACTTGAAGTTGCAGTGTCTAGCGCTCAAGCCTCCCTACTCATCATGCAAAAAGGTATTTTACTAGAAAAAATCAATCATATCTTTGGTGAACAGTGGATTACGGATATAAAATTTATTCATAATCCTGCAAATATTGAGTTTAAAGCACCAAAAGCAGAAAAGATATTGCCCGAAGATAAAAAAACTGTTCTAAAACACATGCTTGATGTGGTAGAAGATGCAGAAATCAAAGAGCGTTTAGCCCGTATGGGTAAATCTGTTCTATCAGAATAATATAATATTTTAGGATAAATCATGAAAGTTTCAGCAATTACCCTACGTAAGGGAAATGTTATCGAACATAACGGAAAGCTTATGGCCGTTGCGAACTATGAAATTATGCAACCTGGTAAAGGCGCGTCAGTCATACAAGTAGAACTTCGTGATATCCGTTCAGGAAATAAAGACAATGTACGCTTTCGTACGCAAGAAACAATTGAGCGTGTTCGCTTAGATCAAGATGATCATCAGTATCTATTCCATGAAGGTGATGAATATACGTTTATGAATACTGAAAGTTATGAGCAAATTGTTATTCAAAAAGACATCATTGGTGACGCCGCTGTTTATTTGCAAGATGGAATGGTTGTTATTGTTGAAAACCATGAAGGTGAACCTTTGGGCGTTAAACTTCCAGATAACGTAACAATGGAAATTGTTGAGGCTGAACCTGTTGTAAAGGGTCAGACAGCAACAACTTCTTATAAACCAGCTATTTTAGAAAATGGCGCGAAGGTTATGGTTCCCCCTCATATTGATGTTGGTACACGCATCGTTGTTAGAACCGAAGATTCCACATACGTAGAACGTGCAAAGGACTAAAATAAAATGGCTCATACCTCCGCAATAATGAACATCATGATTAAGGCTGCTGAAAAAGCAGGGCGTAGCCTTATACGTGATTTTGGTGAAGTTGAACAATTACAGGTATCCCGTAAAGGTCCTGGAGATTTCGTGACTGCCGCCGATAAACGTGCAGAAGAAATCATCTTTGAAGAATTAAAAGCGGCTCGCCCAAGCTACAGCTTCTTGATGGAAGAAAGTGGTTCTGTTGAAGGTACTGATAGCGACAATAAATGGATTATTGACCCCTTAGACGGCACGCATAACTTTATGCACGGAATACCACATTGGTGTGTATCGATAGCACTAGAAACCAAAGGTCGCGTTGAAGCAGCTGTTGTTTATGACCCAGTTAAGGATGAGATGTTCCGCGCTGAGCGTAGTAACGGCTCTTACGTTGGGCGTAAAAGGTTACGCGTATCTGACAGACGTGACTTAGAGATTGCAACAATTGCCTATGGCGGTGCGCAATTAGATCCAGTTAAACAAGCCGTTTACATGAGAGAATTAAACGCTGTTTCTTCAAAAGCCCCTATGGCAAGGCGTTTTGGCGCAGCGGCATTAGACCTTTGTTATGTTGGAGCTGGTCGTTTTGATGGTTATTGGGAGCGTGGTGTTCATTCTTGGGATGTTGCCGCAGGTATTTTGATTTTGAAAGAAGCTGGCGGATTTGTAACGTCGATTGATAATCAAGATAACCCTGTCTACAGCCGTAATTTGGTGTCTGGTAATAACTCAATTCACGATACAGTTAAGAAGATTTTACGCGAAACGGCAAAATCATAAGGGTTTCACGTGAAACATATAACCTTCAAAATTATATTCGCATTGTTATTGGTGTCGCCTGCAAAAGCGCAAGATAATCAGGCGCTTGATGGTTATACGCCCCCTCCTCTTTTTGGTAACTCAAAACCAGTTCAGAAAACTGAACCTAAAAAGACAATTATTTATAAAAAGCCTAAATCCATAGAGCCTATTAAGCTTAAACCCGCTGTTATTCCAAAGATTGTTTTAGAAAAACCGCCCAAGCCAATCACAAAGCCAATTAGGCAAATAACAACAATGGTTGAACCAGAAAAAATTGTTCAGGAAGCTGTAAAGCAGCCTCCCATAATAGTTGCAAAACCAGTGGAAGAGCCGCTGGAAGTTTTTGAAAAGACTATTGTGCTTGAGCTTATTAAGAATACCCCAGCTCAGCCAATCAAAAAACTTACGCCGGTAGAGTCTAAGATTAAAACCAGAACCGTCACTGATATAAAGGCGCCGGTTGAACCGAAAACAATTATTACGCCAGCACCTGTCGTTGTTAAGCCACAGAAAATTGTCAAAGCGCCAGAAGAACCATCGGAACGCTTTTTAGAACCTATACATCTGCGTAAAGAACTAGAAATCCCTGCGGTAAAGGTTGTAAAAAAAGAAAAGGTTGTAAAAAAAGAATCTGTAAAGAAATCTTCTTCAGGGGTAATTAAAGGTCCTAAAACTATGCCCGCTGTTAAGAAGGTTGGTGTTGATACTGAGGTACTGTTTGAGCCACAAAATACAGAAGTAGCAATATTAGATAGGGTTCAAAAAGTTGTTCCCCCTCCCGAAACTCTAATAGCCCCTGCTCCAATGAATGTTGGCGAAAGCTTTGACGTCAATATTAAAGGTCAGAAGAATATAACTCTTCCTTACCAGCCATCTAAAATCAGCTTAAGCGACGAGCAAAAAGCAATATTATTAGAAATTAGCTCAGAATTTAAAAAGCACAACTTAGACACTATTAATATTACGGCTTATGCAAGCAAGGCTGGTAATGAATTAAGTTCTGATAAGCGCATCTCTCTTTCTAGGGCTCTAGAGGTGAGAGGCTTCTTAGTGTCTCGAGGCGTCGAAGCGCGTTATATAAAAGTGCGTGCATTAGGGGCTGATACCGATAAGTCTCCTGTCAACAGATTGGAAATCGAGTTAGTAGATTAATATATTGCCTTTATTTGTGATGTTATGTATAATGGTTCAAAATCTAGAAGCTGAAATAATGAAAAAAAATAAACAAATTAGAAGCAAGTATGAACAAGCGTTAGAAAGTGGAGAACTCTCCCTTCACTACCAGCCAATTGTTGATGCTGAAACGCATATAACTATTGGAGCGGAAGCCCTTTTGCGCTGGCTAGATGATGATCAAAAAGCTGTTTTTTATCCTGATCAATTTATACCATTAGTTGAAGAAGACCTGTCCTTAATGTTGGAAACGACTAAATTCGTTGTTCAACGTGCCTGTGCCGATATAGCAGACCTACAAGAGCGAGTCCCTAATTTAGCTCAGGATTTTAGGGTAAATGTTAATATATCTCCTTCAGATATAGTACAACAAGGATTTGTAAAACACATTCAAAAGCAATTAAGTGAAAGTGCTATTTCGCCTGAAAACCTGGGGTTAGAGATTACAGAACGTCAATCATTAGTCGCACTTGGGTTAGAAACGATAAAGGCAAAAATAATCCGCTGTCGTGAACAAGGTATACATATCTCTATGGACGATGTTGGAACGGGTCATTCCACAGTAAATAGTTACACAGACTCTGGTATGTATGATACAGCAAAGCTTGATAAGCTTTTTCCAGATAAAACAATTTCTAGCAAGCTAGGCACCGTATACACCGAAGCTGTTGTAAAAAAGCTTCATGAGGCATGCGCTTCAATACTAGTTGAAGGAATTGAAACACAAGAACAAGCAGAAACATTTAGAGACTTAGGGGTTGATAAATTACAAGGGTATTACTTTGCTAAACCTATGCCCTTTAACGAGCTTGTCAATCGTGTTGCAACAGAACAAAGTAATGTTATTCCAGTAAGCTCTGCTCCTTGCGCAACACGTAATGCTAGCAATCAGCAAGCGTTAGCATTGACTAGTTAAGATTGTGGATAAGGCATAAGCTAACCCCCATATTTATTGACATTTACCGCCATATTCCGTCATTTAATACTAGATTTTCCAATTTTAATGATTTAAGACTTTTTAGCTAAGGTCTTTTACTTATGAAAAAGCCGTGTGGCGCAACTAAAAGGACGTAAAATGTCAAAAAACAATAAAAAACCAATTTTATTATTACTATTATTATTGCTTATAGCTTTTCTTATAGCTTTCGGCTGGAACCTTATTAAAAGCGATGATGATTCAACTTCATATGATGAGAATGGTGTTCAAATAGAAAGCACTGAAACCTCAATGGGTGATGATAGTAATGACGGTCATAACCATGAAGAGCATGCGCATGACGCTCACGCCGACAAAGACAAATCTTTCAGCCCTGCTGTTGACGGAGATGTTTACAAACTTCCAGACAGTGATTTAATTGGTGCGCGCGGCATTGGTAACCCAAATGCTCCCGTGACTATTCATGAGTTTTTCTCATTAACTTGTAATCACTGTGCAGACTTCCACAACAAGGTATATCCTGAGTTAAAAAGAAAATACATAGACACTGGTAAAGTTTACTTTATTTTTGAAGAATTCCCTCTTAACGGTCCTGCATTGTATGCTTCAATGACAGCCAGATGTCTTCCTGAAGAACGCTATGAAGGTTTCATAGATATGCTTTTCAAAACACAGGACAAGTGGGCATTTAGTGGTAATTTCAAAGAAGCTCTTAAAAAGAACGCGATGTTAGCGGGCATGAGTGAAGAAGGTTTCAATGAATGCTTTAATAACGACGACGTTCGTAAAGCCATGGCTGAGCGCCTTCAAGACGCCTCACAAAACTATGGTATTAAATCAACGCCATCATTTGTTATTAATCATGGCGAAAAACGTATGATAGGTGGACAACCTATTGAGGCGTTTGACGCGGTTATTAAAGATTTGATGATGCCCAAAGCATCTATCTCTCCAGTAAAGTATGCTAATGAACCAGTTGAAGAGACTGAAGTAGAAGCTGAGTCAGAAGAGCCAGCAGAAACCAAAGAGTAATATTTAGTAAAGAATATGATCCAATTTAACAAATTACGACTAAACGGATTTAAATCCTTCGTTGATAGAACTGAGCTAGAAATAGCAACAGGGCTAACGGGGATTGTTGGCCCTAATGGTTGTGGTAAGTCAAACTTGGTTGAGGCTCTACGTTGGGTTATGGGAGAGTCTTCTTCCAAACGTATGCGTGGTGGCGGCAGTATGGAAGATGTTATCTTTAATGGTACAACTACCCGTCCTGCCCGTAACTTTGCTGAAGTATCATTGCTACTGGATAACACAACCCGTACAGCGCCTGCGGCCTACAATGACAATGAAGATATTGAAGTTGTGCGTCGCATCGAAAAAGATCGTGGCTCGCTTTATAAAGTGAATGGTAAAACCCATCGTGCGCGTGATGTTCAGATGTTATTCGCCGATACTGTGACTGGTGCTAACTCTCCTGCGCTTGTATCTCAGGGGCGTGTAACACAGATGATTAATGCGAAGCCACAAGAGCGCCGTTTAATTTTGGAAGAATCTGCTGGTATCTCTGGGCTGTATGCACGCCGTCATGAGGCAGAGCTTCGCTTACGTGCCGCTGACAACAATCTTCAACGTATCGAAGACTTGGTTGGTAGCATGGAGGGTCGTTTAGGCTCCTTAAAGAAACAAGCGCGTCAGGCTATTCGTTATAAATCCCTTAGTGGTGAAATTAAGGAATTAGAGCTCTCTATCGCTTACCTAGAATGGCGCCTATTAGTGAATAAAATTAATCAGGCAAAAACTGCTTTTGGTGAGTCTGAAAGTCTTGTGGCAGAGCGTTTAACAACAGTTACACAACTTAATAAAACTCAAAATGTTCAAGCAGAAGAGTTACCTGCTCTACGTACTAAAGAAGCGGAATCTGCGGCGGCGCTTCAATCTCAAAAACTGACATTGCAACGTATTGAAGACCAAGAACAAGCGCTCGAAAATCAGTTAAATGAAACAACTGAAAACCTAGAGCGCGTACTTCAAGATAGTAAGCACGAGACTGAAAGCTTAGCAGAGAACACCCATACGCTTGAACGTATGAAAGAAGAAGAAACTAAGCTTTTAAAGAGCGAAACGACTGACCAAGATGCGCTTAAAGAAAAGCAGGCTATCAAATCAAAGTTAGACGAAGAAGTAATAGAGCTAGAGCGTGAATACGAAAGTTTCATGGAAAAAGCTGCAGAAACTAAAGCCAACCGCGATAGTTTAGAGCGTCAAATAACAAGTGACGAATCAAAATTAGCCTCAACATTAAGTCGTAAAGAAAGAGTGAGTGCTGATTTAAGCATGAACCGTGAAAAATTTGGCAGCGATGATGAAAGCGTACAGCTAAAAGAAACAATAACTAGCTTAGAAACTGAAATTTCTGAGTTAAGAGAGCTAACCCCTAAGCTTGAAGCTAATAAAGAAAGTTCTGTCAGCGCTGTTGAAACAACGCGCGAAAAACAACAAGAGCTGTCTAAAGTTGAATCTGAAATAGATACTGAGATTAAAACATTAAATGGTTTTCTTAATTCTAAAGATGAAGAGAAATTTAAACCCGTTTTAAATGATGTTATGCCAGATAAAGGGTTTGAAACGGCCCTATCTCGTGCCCTTGGTGACACATTAATGGCATCAACGGATAGCGACGCACCAATGATTTGGACAGAACGCTCCTTTAACGATTCTGACTTCCCTAACCTTCCTAGCCCTGCAAAAGCTCTTCGTCCTTACGTTAAGGCGCCTAGCCATTTAAAGGCGGCACTAAGCCTGATTGGGGTTGTTGATAATATTTCAGATGGTTCAAGCTGTGCTAATCAATTGAAACCAGGGCAATCTATCGTGTCTAAAGATGGCGCTTACTGGCGCTGGGATGGGCTTCATATCAAGGCTGAAGCTTCTGACCGCCATGCATTACAACTACAGCAACGCAATCGTTTAAAAGAATTAGAAGCGCGTTTCGTCGAAGACCAGCAATCAGCGCAGAACGCTGTAGAGGCTCTGGAGAAAGCACAACAGACACGTAAAGAAAGCCAAGAGAACTTTGAAACGCACCAATCAAACTTGCGTGAAAAAGAACAATTATTGGCTGGTAAGCAAAGCGAACAGAATAAACACGTTGAGGCACGTTCTGGTTTAAATGCTGAAATTGCCAAACTTGAAGAAGCATTAAGCAACATCACTGAAGACATAGCTGGTTTAGAGGAATCTTTAAAAGAAAATAAAAGTGCCCTAGAATCCTACGCTGAAAGCACTATGAACGAGCAAAACGAGCAAGTTGATAAAGTGCGTAATGGGTTGGGTAGTGTCCGCGAAAGCTTACAAAAAGCTGTGCGTGAATTAGACATGATTCAGCAAGAGCAAAGCCGTCGTAAGGCCCGTTTACACGCGATTGCCGATGAAACTGTCAACTTACAAAACCGTGTTATTCGCTCGCGTGAGCGTTTAAAAGAGCTAGAAGACAGAGAAAAAACTCTTAGTGAAAAGAAAGAAACGCTTAAAAGCCAGCCTAAGACCATGGGTAATGAGCGTGAAGAATTATTGGATAACATTTCTAAGCTTGAAGAACAGAGAAATATTGATGCGGACAGATTATCAAAAGTTGAAAATGAACTTTCTGATACTAATCGCGCGCTAAAAGAAGCTGAACAGATTTTAAGTACTGCCCGTGAATCGCGTGCTGCCGCTCAAGCGACTGCCGCTGCTGGGCAAGAACAACTAAATGAAATTGTAGCTAATATTCACGAAAAATTTGAAATGAAGCCAGAGGCGTTGATTACCGGTACATCACTTAAAATTGAAGAAGACCAAGAAATACCTGCGATTGAACCATTAAAAGTTGAAAAAGAAAAATTAACCCGTTCTCGTGACATGATTGGTGCCGTTAACTTACGCGCTGAACAAGAAGCGAATGAACTTGAGAATGAAGTTGGTAGCGTTTTAGAAGAGCGTAATGACCTAACACAAGCTATTGCGGAGCTTCGCGAAGGTATTGATACCCTTAATTCAGAAGCGCGTGAGCGTTTAACAGCCGCGTTTGACCATGTAAACGGTCACTTCCAACGTTTATTCGTTCAGCTATATGGTGGCGGTCAGGCACATTTGAAATTACTCGAATCAGATGACCCATTAGAAGCAGGGCTAGAAATTTATGCTCAACCACCTGGTAAATCACTACAGTCTCTATCCCTTCTTTCTGGAGGTGAGCAAACATTAGCGTCTATCGCGCTTATCTTCGCTATGTTCTTAACCAACCCATCACCTATTTGTGTTCTCGATGAGATTGATGCGCCATTGGATGATGCCAACGTTGACCGCGTTTGTGACTTATTAGAAGAAATTGCAGAACGTGGTGAAACACGCTTCTTGGTTATTACGCACCACCGTTTAACAATGGCTCGTATGGATCGCCTATATGGTGTAACAATGGCAGAACGTGGTGTTTCTCAGCTTGTATCCGTTGACCTTAATC
The DNA here is from genome assembly GCA_023301585.1 of Alphaproteobacteria bacterium. Taxonomy (GTDB): domain Bacteria; phylum Pseudomonadota; class Alphaproteobacteria; order Micavibrionales; family Micavibrionaceae. The sequence goes on from JAMASZ010000257.1 coordinate 11,649, forward strand.
AACAATTAGACTTCTTAGAAGCGGCAGAATAATGGCTATCGACAAAGATGATGATCCTAAACTTCAAAAACTAGACGAAGAACTAAAAAAAGCTCGTGGTGAATTTGAAGAGGACTATAATCCTAAAGCTGAAATAAACGAAGGTCTTAATGATGGCGCGCGTGCAGGAATCGAGCTGGTTGGGGCATTATTAGGTGGTGCATTGCTAGGGTATGGCGCGGATCATATGTTTGACACCTCTCCAATTTTCTTTTTTGTTGGTATTTTGCTGGGTGTAATCACTGGTTTTTACAGTATTTATAAAATAACTATGAATGTTGGTACTTCTGTTGGATTTAAGGGGTTGAAAGCTGATAAAAAAACAGGTAAACAATCCCTAAATTCATACGATGATGACGATGAATATTAATATTAGAGAGATTTAAAGGATTATAATTAGTGGCTAACCCTATTCATCAATTTGAAATTCAA
>JAMASZ010000258.1 GCA_023301585.1 Alphaproteobacteria bacterium
GACATTGTTGATGTTTGGTTTGAATCAGGCTCAACACATTCATTTGTTGTTGATGCTCGTGAGGAACTCAATCAGCAAGCTGACCTATACTTAGAAGGTTCTGACCAACACCGTGGTTGGTTCCACTCAAGCCTGCTTGAATCGTGTGGGACTAAAGGTCATGCCCCATATAAAAACGTGCTAACACATGGTTTTGTGTTGGACGAAAAAGGGTACAAAATGTCGAAATCGCTCGGCAATGTTGTAGACCCTTTAAAGCTAATGAAACAACATGGCGCAGATATTATCCGTCTATGGACGATGACATCAGATTATTCTGAAGACATCAAAATCGGTAAAGACACGCTGAAGAACACGTCTGATTTATATCGCCGTATTCGTAATACTTTGCGCTTTATATTAGGGGCACTTGATGGCTTTAATGCTAGCGAAAAAGTTGATATGAACGACCTTGAGGCGCTACCAGAACTAGAGCAGTTAATGTTGCACCAGCTCCATGAAATGGACGGCAAAGTTCGCGGTCATATCGAAAACTTTGAGTACGGAAAACTAGCAAAAGAATTGCATGATTTCTGTAACAACAATTTGTCAGCGTTTTATTTCGACATTCGTAAGGACCGTTTATATTGTGACGCACCCGATAGTTTTGAGCGTCGCGCAACACGTTCTGTCATGGCGGCTATCTTTGACCACCTGACTGTGTGGCTGGCCCCTATCCTATCGTTTACAACCGAAGAAGCTTGGTCACACCGCCCTGTAGGTATTTTCGAAGATACTGAAAGTGTTCATTTACGAACCTTTCCAGAAGTTCCTGCGAATTGGCAAAATCAAGAATTAACAAACAAATGGGTCGACATCATTCTAGTCCGAAAAGTAGTTATAAGTTCACTTGAAGAATATAGAGCACAAAAACTAATTGGCTCATCATTAGAAGCTGCCCCCGATGTAATGGTTCCTAAATTTTTTATCAACAACCTGAATTTTGATGAAATAGATTTTGCGGAAATTTGTATTACATCTACTCTTAATATAATAGCCAAAGACAATGACTCTAAAACCTTTTCTTCACTTTATAAAAAAGCAGATGGCGAGAAATGTGCGCGCTGTTGGAAAGTTCTTCCAGAAGTAGCGGAACACGCCGATAACATATGCAACCGTTGTGATGAAGTTACCTCACAAAAGAAAGCAGCGTAGTTAATGTTAGCAGCCCTATCGACACGAAAAAAGCTAATTGGCTTTGGTTTAGTTGCCTTTTACATCATCTTAGATCAACTTTCTAAATGGTGGATATTGGAGCATATGATTAAGCCCAATATCCCGAATAGCGATTTAGCACCATTTGGTATCATTGACTGGTTTGCATCACATATCCGACTGCCGTTTGTATCTATTGAATTATTGCCCTTCTTCAATCTCACCATGGTTTGGAATCAGGGTATTAGCTTTGGATTGTTCCAGAATGGCAACCCTTGGCCATTAATCATTTTATCTTCTGCGATTGCTATCTTCTTCTCAATCTGGTTATACAAGGCAACAATATGGCGTGAAATCATTCCTTTGGGGCTGGTTATTGGTGGTGCGCTGGGCAATATCATTGATCGCCTGCACTTTGGCGCCGTAGCCGACTTTATTGATTTTCATATTGCCGACTGGCATTACCCTGCCTTTAATTTAGCTGATAGCTTTATCACTGTAGGCATTGCTATTTTAGTGATAAATAGTCTATTCTTTACTCGTTCTTAAACAGAGGATTACACACATGAGTAACAAATATATTCAGGCTGGTTTATGTCTTGTAGCGCTTTCTTTGAGTGCTTGTAGCGCAACTAAAGAGAGCTTCGATTTTTCACAAAAAGCACCAGATGAGTTTGCCGTAGTAAAACGCGCACCATTAGAACTGCCCCCTGAATACACATTACGACCACCAACACCAGGGGCACAGCGCCCTCAAGAACAAGCGGCAACTGAACAAGCACAAGAGGCTATTTTTGGTGGTAGTGAAGCGAAAGCTAAAAAAGCTGTGAAAAAATCTGCTAGTTCAGGTGAGCAAATTTTACTACAAAAAAGTGGTGCGACAAATGCGAACCCAGACATTCGTACTATTCTTGACCAAGAAACAATTCAGCTTTCAGAAGAAAACAAACCCACCTTTGATAGAATTATTGGCGTAACTGGTAAGAAATACGAAGCGCCAACTAAAACAATCGACCCAGTTAAGGAACGCGAGCGTATTCTTCAAGAAGGTAGCACTAAATAAATCTAATGTTAGAGCATAAAAAATTTTACGAGATATTGTACAAATTCTCTTCTGCATTTTTATTGCTTCTTTTTTTGGTCTGCATAACGCCCACTCCAATAAACGCAAAAACTTTTAATGCCGAAAGCTATACCCTTGAAAACGGTATGCAGGTAGTTGTCATACCAAACCACCGCGCTCCTATTATCACCCACATGGTTTGGTACCGCGTTGGCGCGGCTGATGAAGAACAAGGGTCTTCTGGTATGGCGCATTACTTTGAGCACTTAATGTTTAAAGGCACACAAAAAATGGCTCCCGGTGAATTTTCTCGTACCGTTAAAAACTTAGGCGGCAATGACAACGCTTTTACAGGGCAAGATTACACAGCATATTTTCAAAGCATATCCGTTGAGCATTTAGAAAAGCTAATGCAAATGGAAGCCGATAGAATGGTGAATTTAGCGCCCCCAGAAGCAGACTTCATTTCAGAAAAAAGCGTCGTATTAGAGGAGCGCAGACAACGCACAGATAATGATCCTAAAGGTTTATTTACTGAACAAATGTTAAGCACTCTATTTGTTAATCATCCATATGGAACGCCTGTCATTGGTTGGCTTAATGAAATTAAAGGGTATGAATGGGAAGACGTTAAATCATTTTACGATAATTGGTACGCGCCCAATAATGCCATTTTGGTTATTAGCGGTGACGTCACATTAGACCAAATAAAACCAATGGTTGCTAAAACTTATGGTCAGTTAAAACCAAAAGAGTTTAAGGAGCGCACACGCCCAGAAGTACCCCCATTAAAGTCTGACACCATTATGCGTTTAGAACATCAATCAATAAACCAACCTAGCTTTCAAAAGCTTTATATTGCTCCGAGTTCAACACAAAACAAAAAAGATTCTCTGGCGTTAGAAATCCTACAAGAAATTATGAGTTCCGGTCCAACAACAAGACTCTATAAATCATTAGTTGTTGAACAAAAGAAGGCAATATCTGTATCGTTTTCTTATAGTGGTAGCGCATTAAATTACGGCACAATGTGGATTTCAGGCGCGCCTGCTGATGACGTTAATTCTGAAGAGTTAATCGCGCTCATAGATACAGAAATTGAGAATGTTATTGCCAACGGTGTTGAGGAGAGTGAAGTGTCCAGCGCCATTCAGCGCCTGCAAGACCAAGCAGTATTTGCGCGTGACAGTTTAAGCGGTCCTGCGATGATTTTTGGACGCGCGCTGACCACAGGAAACACAATAGATGATGTTGAGAACTGGGTAGAAGACATCGCCACTGTAACCAAAGAAGACGTTCAAGCAGTGGCGAAGAAGTATTTGAGTAAAGACACACCTTGGCTTCGAAGCCCTGTTGTTGGGTTCTTATCTCCCAAAAAACAGGAGGTGGCGGAATGAGGTATACGACATTACTTATTTTAAGCACCCTTCTTATTCTTCCCGCTTGCCGCGAAGAAAAGCAGAATGAAACGTTAGCGCAAGCACCAACAGAACAAAGCGTTGAAACACATAACAACGCCGCAGACGCTAAAGTTTTAGATATACAAAAAGTTATCTCACCTATGGGATTGACCGCATGGTTGGTTGAAGACAAAAGCTTGCCCGTCATTTCCTTAAAGTTTTCTTTCAGGGGCACAGGGTCATCGCAAGATACGAATGAAACACAAGGACTTGTACAATTATTATCCAATACAATGGATGAAGGCGCAGGGGAAATCCAATCGCAAGAATTTCAAAAGGCTTTAAGTGACAATTCAATTACGCTTTACTTTAATAGTGGGCGCGATAATTTTGGTGGACAATTAAAAACGCTTACGAGACATCAAGACAAAGCATTTGAACTTTTAACATTAGCGTTAACCAAGCCCCGCTTTGATGAAGCGCCAGTTGAGCGTATGCGTCAATCAAACTTAGGGCGTATCCGCTCCTCTATGGGTGATGCGGATTGGATTGCAGCGCGTATATTTAATGACAAAGCATTTGAGGGGCACCCTTACGCTAATAATAGTGGCGGCACCCTCTCTAGCTTACAAAACATATCAGCTGATGAGTTAAAGACCTATGCCAAGAATAACCTCACAAGAGATAAGTTAACTATTGCGGTAACTGGTAACATTACGTCTAGCGAATTAGCTCCTATTATCGACAAGATATTTGGGCAATTACCTGTAAGCAGTGACTTAAATTCTGTTGCAAAACTTAATGTTCAAAACAATGGTCAAACTTATCTTTTTGAAAAAGACATACCACAAACGATTATCAAAATCGCTTTAAACTCCATTGATAAAACTGATGCCGACTATCCTACCTTACAAGTTTTAAACCACATTTTTGGTGCCGGTGGTTTTGGTTCCAAATTAATGGAAGAAGCGCGTGAAAAACGTGGTCTTACATATGGTATATATTCTCAATTATTCTCGCTAGACAATATGAACAGCGTGATAATTTCCACCTCAACAAAAAATGAGTCTGTTGCTGAAATGTTAGAAATCATTAACCAAGAAATGGATAAGATTTCAACAACCGCCATTACTGAGCAAGAGTTAAAGAATGCCAAAGATTATATCACAGGCTCTATGCCGCTTTCCTTAACGTCAACTGATAGGGTTTCTAGCATTTTACTTAGCCTACAATTAAATAATCGTGAGATTGATTATTTGGATAGTTTTAAAGAAAAAATAGGAAACGTGACAAAAGAAGATGTTCAACGTGTTGCTCAAAGAGTTTTTAAATCAGACAATTTAATAACTGTTCTTGTTGGAAAGCCCCAAAACATTAGTAACATAATAAAAGTAGAAGGGTTGCCGAATGTCGAATAACCCAACAAAGAACCCTTTGTGGCAAGATCTAAGAGCACAAGCAAAAGATATTAAAAAATCTTCTATTCAAAGTTTATTTGATAAGAACGAAAATCGTTTTGATGACATGCACATCGAATTGAATGATTTTCTTTTTGATTATTCAAAACAGCATATTAACAGCGATATTATTGATAACCTCTGCACCGTTTTAGAAAGCAATGGTTTTAAAGAAAAACAAAGCGCTATGTTTAATGGCGAGGCAATAAACCACACTGAAGGGCGCAGTGCTTTACACACGGCTTTAAGACGTCCGAGCGACGCAATCGTGATGGTTGACGGTCAAAATGTAATCCCTGAAATTCATGAAACGCTACAACGCATTAAAGAGTTAAGTGATAAAGTTAAAAACAAAACATTAGTTGGTGTTACAGGAAAACCGATAGATACAATTATTTCGATTGGTATCGGTGGTTCTGATCTTGGTCCTCGCATGGTTTACAAAGCCCTTTCAAACAACCCAGAAAACATTATCGCCCAATGTCATTTTGTTTCTAATGTTGATGGTGATGATATCAAGAATATTTTAAACATTTGCAATCCAGAAACAACGCTAGTTGTAATAATTTCAAAAACATTTACGACGCAAGAAACGCTCACAAATGCACAAATAGCAAAAGACTGGCTTAACAACAATCTAGCAGAACATGGCAATGCCATCGAAAAACATTTTATTGCTGTATCCTCTAATTCAGATGAAGTGAAAAAATTTGGCATTGCTGAAGATAATTTCTTCCCTATGTGGGAATGGGTTACAGGGCGCTATAGCTTATGGTCTGCTGTAGGTATCACACTCGCTTTATCTTTAGGGTTTGAAACATTTGAAGAATTGTTAGCGGGCGCTCATAGCTGTGATGAACACTTTAAGTCCGCCCCCTTAAACAAAAATATTCCTGTGCTTATGGCGCTAACAGGTGTTTGGAATCGTAACTTTTTAGAATCTTCTAATCTTGCCGTTCTACCTTACTCTCAAAGATTAGAACATTTCCCTGCTTACTTACAGCAACTTGAAATGGAGTCTAACGGTAAAGATGTAGATAGTGATGGTAATCAAATTACTGATTACAAAACAGGAACTACATTATTTGGTGATGTTGGGACCAATGGGCAACATAGTTTTTATCAATTAATTCACCAAGGCAGTGATATAATGCCTTGTGATTTTATTGCGGCTGTTAAGCCAGATAATAAGCTGGACCAGAGCCATGAAATATTGCTGCACCACATGCTTGCGCAAGGACAAGCATTAATGCAAGGAAAACAAGATAACGCAGATGATGAACCTTATAGGTATTTTCACGGCAACCGTCCGAGCACAACGATTCTGATGAGGGAATTAGGCGCGCATAGTTTAGGTATGTTAATAGCGCTCTATGAACATAAAACATTCACACAAGGAATTTTCTGGAATATTAATAGTTTTGATCAATATGGCGTTGAGCTTGGAAAAGAATTATCAAAGAAAATTGCGAATAATGACCTTGATAATGCTGACCCATCAACAAAAGGTCTACTTTCTTATATTCACAAGACCTTGAAATAACTGTAAGCTTTGTTAATGAATAATACTAATCCCTCACCTGACAACCTCAAAAAACTCTCCCAACGTGAGCTTGATGAAGTAATAGAGCGCCACAGAAAATTTTCTGTTGGTCAGCGGGGTGGTACAAGAGCCACGTTGAAATTTATGGACTTAACCGGATTAAACTTCAATCGATGTGATTTATCTCATGCTGATTTCACAGGTTCCTGTATGAACGGAGCAAACCTTTCCGGTGGAAACTTCAAATCTGCCTGCTTTTTTGCCTGTAATTTACAAAATGCTAATTTAGAAGGCGCTAACTTCCAGCGCGCAGATTTCCGTGGAGCTTATGTCGCAGGTGCAAATCTTTCTGGTGCTGATTTAGACTCTGCCGACTTGCGTGAGGGTAAAATCATGCAAAATGATGGTGAAGGCGGTTTAATGAACAGCAAGAAGTCAGGATCAGACACTAGCTGGAATGCCGTTTTTACTGGTGCTCAGTTAACTGAAACAAACTTGACTGGTGTTAAGGCCGTATCTGCAGACTTCTCAGAAGCTGATATGACCGGCGTTACCTTAAACGAAGCAGACTTAAGTAATGTAAAATTTGAAGGTGCTAATCTTACAAATGTTGACTTTACAGGCTCAGACTTAAGTAATGCGAACTTACAAGACACTGTACTTGATGGCGCAACCCTTAAATCCGCAGAATTAAATGGTGCGGACTTTGGGGAAGATATAACGCCCGAAGACATGGGTGAAAAACTTGAAGACCGTGGTGAGGATTTAGAAGAATTGCTTTTAAATCACAAACAATGGGTCGCTTCCGCGGGGCAAAAAGGCGCGCAGATGGATTTAAGCGGTATTGACTTACGCGATGTTAAGAACTTAAACGCCTACCCACTAACAGCGATTAAGGCAATCAACGGCAATTTCATGGGGCAGGATTTGCGTAAAATATCCCTACAAAGTGCGACGCTTAATCAATCAAATTTTAAAAATGCTAATATGGAAGGCGCTGATTTACGAGGTTCAATGCTTCAAAAAGCTTCTTTTAATAAAGCAAACTTACAGGGTGCTAATTTGAACGCACTAAAATTTGATAGCCCAGACGGTAGTGGCGTGCGTTTGCAGAGAACCAACCTTAGCAGTGCCAACTTACGATTTGCCGATCTTAGAAAATGTAAGTTACAAGACTCTATTCTAATGGGCTGTGACCTCACTGGTGCCAAGATAGAAGGATGCGATTTCCGCAACGCAGACTTAACAGGCGCTATTATGGGTGATATCGACTTATCCCTTGCCCTTACAGATGGCGCGATTATCGATTGATATTGGGCGCCTAACCCGTCTATTCTATGCATTATGAGAATCCGTCATTTACCAGATTATCTAGTAAACCAAATCGCCGCTGGGGAGGTCATTGAACGCCCTGCCGCCGCGATTAAAGAGCTAGTTGAGAATGCCATAGACGCGCAAGCGACTAATATCGATATAGATATTAGGAATGGTGGTAAAAGCCTGATTATCATTCGTGATGATGGCATTGGCATGAGTAATGAAGAATTAACAGCTGCACTTGACCGTCACGCCACCTCAAAGCTACCTGATGACGATTTAGTTAACATTGAGCATTTGGGCTTCCGTGGTGAAGCACTGCCCTCTATTGGCTCAATTAGCCGCCTTACGATTAAATCAAAAGCCATAAATCAAAATGACGCGTGGGAGCTGTCCGTCCATGGTGGTACTAAACAAGACATTATTCCCTCAGCGCAAACCCAAGGTACGACGATAGAAGTCAAAGATTTATTCTATGCGACGCCTGCGCGATTAAAGTTTTTGAAAACTGATCGTTCTGAATACGCTGCCGTGAAGGATATGATTTCGCGTATTGCTATGGCGTTTCCACATGTCGCCTTTAAACTTTCCCATGATGGGCAAGTGAAATTACACCTACCGCAAGAACAGGGAAACTTACTTGACCAACGCCGTGAGCGCTTATCAGCATTACTCGGGAAAGAATTTGGTGAGAATTCATTCTCTGTTGATGCAGAACGAGAGGGCATTAAAATATCTGGCTACGCAAGCTTGCCAACATTAAGTCGCGGTACGACACAGCACCAATACTTATTCGTGAATGGGCGTCCTGTTAAAGACCGCTTGATATTAGGCTGTGTTCGTGCGGCATATATGGACGTATTACATCATGGTCGCCATCCATTAGTGGCGCTATATATCGATATCCCACCAGAGCAAGTAGATGTGAATGTTCACCCTGCCAAAACTGAAGTTCGCTTTAGAGATGCCGGGCTTGTGCGAGGCTTAATCATCAGCGCATTAAAACACGCGCTTCTTAAAGATGGGCAAGTTACTTCTTCTACCCTGTCGACGCAAATTTTAGGAAAAATGAGCTCTAACCATGCAACATCGCCACTTCCCATGTCGCGTGGAGCTCACCCAGCAGTCCCTAGTTACTACGCGAACCATAATCTAGCTGAAAAAGCACAAGAGCTATACAGCCCCCTATCTTCCCAAGCCTTGCAATTAGATGATTTTCAACCAACTGCCCGCATGGAAGAAGCGCTTCCTCAAGAGAGTGTCAGCTTTCCTTTAG
>JAMASZ010000259.1 GCA_023301585.1 Alphaproteobacteria bacterium
TATTTTGACTTTTTAGTCACGCTAGGATAAATAAAACCTTATGTTTTAAGGGATTAGACCCTTTTTTAGTTTCAAATTTTTTAAAGAGAAATAGATAGCTTTTATCATGACAATTACCTTACATAAGGGAGATCTTCCCGATAATATTACTTTTGGTGACAGCGTTGCCGTTGACACAGAAACATTAGGGTTAAACCCGCATCGTGACCGTCTGTGTTTAGTGCAACTCTCTTCTGGTGATGGGAATGCCCATTTGGTGCAGCTGGCGAAAGATAATTATGATGCTCCGAACCTTAGAAAACTTTTTGCTGACCCTTCAGTAACAAAGCTTTTCCATTATGCGCGTTTCGATGTTGCTGTATTAAAAGCTTATCTGAATGCTGAATGTACACCAATTTATTGCACTAAGATTGCTTCACGCCTTTGCCGTACCTATACAGATCGTCACGGATTGAAAAATGTTTGCCGTGAATTATTGGGCGTTGAAATGTCAAAACAACAGCAATCATCTAATTGGGGTGCAGAAGAATTATCTGAAGATCAATTAGAATATGCAGCAAGTGATGTTTATTACTTACACGCGCTCAAAGAAAAAATGGATGTAATGTTAGAAGCTACTGGTCGTACTGAGTTAGCACAAAAGTGTTTTGAATTTTTACCAATACGTGGACAGCTAGATTTAGAGGGCTGGCCAGATTTTGATATTTTTGCTCATTAAGTTAAGAGTGATAACAGCCTTAAATCTGCCTTAAATTTTATATAGAAGAATGACATGACAAAAGATAATAATCACAAAAAAGACCTAGCTTGCGGTGTACGTGTAATTGAAACTGAAGTCGTTGGGTTGCAGTCTTTAGCAAAAAGCTTAGATGATAATTTTCCCGCCGCTGTGTCCGCTATCCATGACATGAAGCAAGAACGTCGTGGACGTCTAATCGTTGCTGGAATTGGTAAAAGCGGTCATATAGCAAAAAAGATTGTTGCTACGCTGGCGTCTACTGGGACGCCGTCTCATTTTGTTCACCCCGGTGAGGCAAGCCATGGTGACTTAGGGATGGTGATGAAAGAAGATGTTGTTTTGATGATATCAAATTCTGGTGAGAACCCAGAGTTATCTGATTTAATGGCTTACACAAGGCGCTACGGCATTACGCTTATTGGAATGACGAGTAACGCCGATAGTTCACTTGGGAAACATTCTGATATTTTACTCTTGATGCCAAAAGAACCGGAGGCTTGCCCAAATGGTTTAGCACCAACAACATCGACAACAGTGACTTTGGCACTGGGCGATGCGCTGGCGATTGCTTTGTTGGAGCGCATGGATTTAACGCCAGAACAATTTGGCGTGTTCCACCCAGGTGGGAAATTAGGAAAACGTTTAATGCATGTTTCTGAAATTATGCATCGCTTAGAAGATTTACCGACACTACCAAAAACAGCAAAAATGGACGAAGCAATTGTTTTGCTCACAGAAAAAAATCTTGGCTGTGTTTTGATGCTAGATAATCAAAAGAAATTAGATGGTATTATTACAGATGGTGATTTGAAACGTCACATGAGCGCAAACTTATTACAAAAGCCTGTTACAGATATTATGACGACTGACCCTATTACGATTAGAGAAGATGATTTAGCCGTTAAGGGTGTGAATATTATGTCGAAAACACCAGGGCAGTATCTAACCAGTTTAATTGTTGTTGATAAAGACGATAATGTATCGGGCTTGATACGATTGCAAGATTGTTTGCAAATAGGCATTGCTTAAGCGTTTATGAAAGGTGTGATTACGTCAGGGATGTAATCAATTATTATGATGGCTACTCCTACAGAAACATCAAAAGAAACACCTCAACAGCACAATTCAGGGCGCCTTTCTCAGCTTTCCAAAGAAAACCAAGATATCAAACGGGTGGGTAAGAGTTACTCCCGTTTTGTGAAATCTATGCGTCTTTTGTTGCCCCTGATTGCTGTTGGTTTAATTGTTGTTGTGGCGACTTGGTCTGAAAATGATAACCGCGTAGTTCCGGTGGAACGGGCGGAGGTAATTGTTGATACGAAGGTGGGAGAGAATGAGCTTTTAAACCCGAAGTTTGAAACAACAGACTCACAGCAACAACCAGTATTTGTGAGTGCCAATCGTGCTACTCAAAATCAAGAAAATCCGAACCTTGTGCGTTTGGAACAAATTAATGCTGATTTTAAAATGAATGATGGAAGTGCGATTAGTGTTCACGCACTTAATGGCACTTATGAACAAAAAGTAGAAAAACTATATTTGAAAGATAATGTTAAAATACGTCATGAATCTGGCTATCAGTTGAATGCCGAAGAGCTTAGAATTAACATGAAATCTCGTGAGGCATGGTCAGATAAAAATGTTTCTATTAACGGACCTGCTGGAGTAATTAATGCTACTGGTTTAGAGGGTAATGTTGCGGAAGGACGTTTGATTTTTAAAGGTCCTGCAACATTAAAGTTTAATAAAGGGCAGGTCACATCAATTAATACTAAACAGGGATTAGAAGAATGAAATATTTTATAATAACTTTAGCCTTATTCTTTCTTGCTGGACACGCACAGGCGCAAACTCTTAATAGCAAAGAAATGGTTGAAATTTCTGCGGGTGAAACGCTTGAGTGGGATCAGAAAAATAAACAATATATTGCGCGTGGTAATGTAGAAGTTATTCAAGGTGCGGTATCTATTTACGCTGATAATATTGTAGCGGATTATAAAGATAACGGTAAAAATAGTAATGTTGAAATTTATAAAATAACGGCCAATGGCAATGTCCGTATCAAAAATTTAGATGCTACGGCGATTAGCCAAAAAGCAACCTACACAGTGGATAGTGGCTACGCCGTGTTAACTGGCGGTAATTTATCCATCACTACAAAAGAACAAAAGATAACAGCGCGTGAGCGTATGGAATATAATACGGTATCTGGATTAGCAAAAGCGGTTGGAAATGCGGTCATTGTCCAAGGGACTGATAAGATTTCGGCGCAAACAATTACGGCTGAATTTGTAAAAAATAACCAAGGAAAACAAAATTTAAAAAAAGCTACAGCAGTTGGCGGCGTGACAATTAAAACACCAGATGAAACGCTGACAGGAAATAATGGCGTGTACAATGCGCAATCCAATACAGCTGAATTAAAAGGAAAAGTTAAGATTGTCCGTGGTCCTAATACTTTAGAAGGTGATCGCGCCGAAGTGAATTTAGCAACTAATATTAGCAAAATGTTTGGCTCCGCCCAAAAGGGACAACGCGTTAAAGGTGTTTTCTTTCCCGGCAGTACAAAAAATAATTAAGAAAATTAGACGATGGATATTTGGATAAATTGGATTTCTTTGGTTGCTATCTTCATGATGGCATTAATATCCCCTGGTCCAGATTTTGTGATTGCAGTACGGAATTCTGTTTTATACTCTCGTAAAATTGGTTTGTTAACTGCACTAGGGTTTGCGTTAGGCGTCTGTGTGCATTTGGCTTACACGCTTGTTGGGTTGGCGTTATTGATTTCTAAATCTATTATTTTGTTCCAAGTTATCAAATATGCCGGTGCCGCTTATTTGATTTATATCGGGATAAAGGCTTTGAGGTCACAAGGTTTTGAGAAGCCTGATGGTGATGAGGGTGCAATTAGTCAAGCAGGCATGAGTTCTCTAAGCGCTATATATAGTGGATTTTTAACCAATGTTTTAAACCCTAAGGCAACGTTATTTTTCTTGGCTATATTTTCGCAATTTATAGGTGTGGATACTGCGTTTAATGTTCAGCTCCTATATGCGGCTACTTTGGTTGTCATGACTGGGCTTTGGTTTTCTGTAGTAGCGTTAATTTTGACCAACCCAAAAATAAAAGCAATTTTTTTAAAATTTGCCAAATGGATTGATAAAATCTGTGGTATTTTGTTAATAGGGCTTGCAACTAAAATCATATTTTCAAAGGCGTCAACGTAGATGACAACACAATATAGTAAATTAAAGACTGTTGAGTCAGGGCTATCAGCTGAGCATCTGTCTAAAAGCTATAAAAAGCGCCCTGTGTTGCATGACGTTAGTTTATCGGTGCAACGCGGTGAAGCTGTTGCCTTGCTTGGTCCTAACGGCGCAGGTAAAACAACATCGTTCTACATTATGACAGGGTTAATTGCTCCTAATAGCGGTGCTATCAAGCTTGATGGGCAAGATATTACTGATTTACCAATGTATCGACGTTCACGTTTAGGGATAGGGTATCTACCCCAAGAGTCGTCTGTATTTAGAGGTTTAAATGTAGAAGATAATATTCGTGCAGTATTACAAGCGCAAAACTTACCGAAGCATAAGCAAGAGAATTTGCTCGAAGAGTTACTAACCGAGTTTTCAATTAGCTATTTGCGAAGAACGCCAACGCCAGCATTGTCTGGTGGGGAGCGTCGCCGCGTTGAAATTGCTCGTGCGCTGGCTAGTCGTCCGCAATTTTTGTTTTTGGATGAACCATTAGCAGGGATTGACCCAATCTCAGTTGGCGACATTAAAACGCTTATTCAATATTTGAAGACTAAGAATATCGGAATTTTAATTACGGATCATAACGTCCGCGATTGTTTGGACATCGTCGATCGTGCTTATATCCTACATGATGGACGCGTGCTGATGGAAGGCACTCCTGATGAAATCATCAATCACGAAGATGTCCGTAAAGTGTATCTAGGTGAAGAATTTTCTAGATAAAGTTCTCTATTAATATGCTATTATAGATTCATGAATAGTATTACTCCTAAATTAGATCTTAGACAGTCCCAATCCTTAACGATGACGCCGCAATTGCAGCAGGCTATTAAGTTGTTACAGCTTAATAATATGGAGATTTCTGATTTAGTTGAGGAAGAGGTGGCGCAGAACCCCCTGTTAGAGAAAAAAGAATTAAGTCCAACTGAGCAATCAGACAAAGACGCGGCAGACACCCCTGAAAAAACAGTTGAGAAGCCAGCAGAGGATTTTGATGCAGGTAGTGCTATGGCGGATATGGGCACAGGTGGTAATAGGAATTTTGATACGTTAGAAAATGCGTTTGAAAATTCTATGAGTAAACCTGAAACATTACGTGACCATTTGATAGAACAATTGCACGTAAGTTTTAGCGATACTAAAGACCAGCTCATCGGTGCATTGCTAATAGACCAGTTAGATGAAACAGGTTATTTGCGCGCGAGCATTGATGACTTGGTTGAGCAGTTAGG
>JAMASZ010000260.1 GCA_023301585.1 Alphaproteobacteria bacterium
TTTATCATAAGTGTATGTTTGAGTATGTTTTAGAATCGGAAATAAATATGCATTTTTTTGCAACGTAATCATTTCAACATACCCTACCGGTGCAATTACTTTAATATTATTCCCTAATGTAATATTTGTATCTTCAATGATTTTCCTAGTCCTAGGGTGTAAGGGCAGTAATATCTGTTTTTCGCTAGAAGATAACCCTTCTAAAATGGCTTTCAAATTTTCAACATTATCTGTATTACTCTGACGATGTATCGTTACTAAAACATATTCTTTTTTCTTAATCTCATATTGTTTTAAGGTAGCATTCTCATCTTCAATCTTATCTTTATAATATAAAATTGAGTCGTACATAATATCACCTGTTCTAAAAATATTATTAGGCTCAAAACCTTCTTTTTTTAAATTTTTTACAGCCTGATCAGTAGGCGAAAATAATAAATTTGAGCAATGGTCAACCATAACCCGGTTAATTTCTTCAGGCATACTCTTATCATAAGACCGTAGTCCAGCTTCAACGTGAGCGATTTTAACTCTTAATTTTGAAGCGGCTATTGCTCCTGCCAATGTTGAATTGGTATCCCCATATAACAAAACCCAATCTGGGTTTTCAGATATAAGGACCTCTTCTATTTTTTCAATCATTTGTCCCGTGGATTTCCCTTGAGAATTTCCATGAATATCAAGATTATATTTAGGCTTTGTTATTGATAACTCACTAAAGAAAATATCTGACATGTTGTGATCATAATGCTGACCAGTATGAATCATTATTTCTTCTATAGTATCATTCCCTGATATTAATCTGGAGAGTACTGCTGCCTTAATAAATTGCGGGCGTGCGCCTACGATTGTACATATTTTCATTTTTTTTGCCTATCTACAGTGACGTCAAAAACTTGCATCCATTCCGAAAAACTAATTATACGCCAAATCACAAAATTAAAAGGCTTTCTCCTCGCAACAATATCATCAAATAGATTTAAAAAATCTTCATTAATGATGCCTTGAGATTTTCTAATAGCTTGATCAACTTTTTCTCTAAAAAGCTCAGGCGCTTCTTGCCTTACCCAAACTTCTTCAGGTGTTGCAAAACCGATTTTGTCCATTCTGTTTTTAATTTTATCAGGAATGATACCTTCCATGCCTTCGCGTAGAATTCTTTTTGTCTGACTACCTTTTATTTTAAATTCACTTGGACAATTCATCACAAACTCAACCAATCTGTAATCTAAAAAGGGAACACGAGACTCTATTGAATGCGCCATAGAATCCCTATCTTCCCAATGTAGCAGCATTTGTAGATTTGTAGATGTCATTTGAGCATAAGATAAGCTTTTCACCCCACGGGCACCGGTATCATAAGGGTTAGAACGCTCTACATTAAAGTCTTTATAATTTAGCCAGTCTGGATCTGGATGAGATCGTCCTACTAATTTACGTAAAGAGTTTTTGATACCAAAGGGTAATAAATTTGATGCTGTTTGCGCTAATATCCAAAACCAACTGTGACCATGGTTACGGTGAATTTGCGACACCTCATTAACAAATTTCATAACACGTCCACGTCTTAATAAATCAGATAATCTAGCGCCAAAAAATATATGGTAACCCGCTAATTGTTCATCAGCGCCTTGCCCATCAAGCATCACTGTTGTCTCTTTCTCGCGCGCTAGAGAAAAAACCTCCCATTGAGCAAAAACATTTGTCGCACCAAAAGGTTCATCTTGATGCCACGTAATATCACGGAGGTTGTCAAAAACACCCTCCATTTCAGGGTAAGTGAAATGGGCATCGACATTGGTATTTTCAACCACTAAATCAATCCATTTTTTTTCATTAACACTCTCTACTCTGGAACACGCAGAAAAAGTTTTTTGTATATTCTTGGCTTTCTTTTCTTTTAATATTTGATCCATCAGACAAACTATTGAAGATGAATCTAAACCGCCAGAAAGGCATGATCCTACACTAACATCTGCACGCAACCGTATATCTACAGAATCTTTCAACAAGGCTTTAAAATTTTCAGATGCCGCTGAAAACCCTTCATCACAGTCTTTTACAACTAAATCGTACCACTTTACGGAGTTAATTTTATTTGAATTTTTAAAGTTTACATTCTCTAACTCAATAGAATAATAATGCCCTGGGCGTAATTGATACACATCTTTAAATAGTGTTTCATCAGTGTGATCTGTGATACCCCATACTAAAAAATCATAACTACGTTGATGATTTAAAACAGCCTTCCATTGCGGGAGTGTAGTAAATTGTTTTATTTCAGATCCAAAATAAAAAACACCCTCTGATGAAATCCAATAATATAATGGCTTAATACCAAAACGATCACGTGATAAGAAAATATTTTTATTTTTAAAATCAAATATGGCTAATGCCCACATACCATTGAACCGATGCTGGCAATCAACACCCCACTCATCATACGCCGCCAAAATAACTTCAGTGTCTGAATTTGATATAAATGTATGACCTAATGCTTCTAGCTCTTTTTTTAGTTCTCTGTAATTATAAATCTCACCGTTATAAGTAATCCAATAATCTTTATAAGCCATTGGTTGATGACCCTTGGACGATAAATCTACGATGGATAACCGACGGTGACCAAAAGCTAAATCAGCTTTTTGCCCTATATCTTTATGCTCTATCTTGTTGTCAGACACTTGAAAGAAAACCTCTCCAAAATCATCTGGTCCACGGTGATGTATGACATCACACATACCCTTTATGACGGAGGCATTTTGACCTTCAGGAGCAAGAAAACCCGCTATTCCGCACATGGTTTACCTCCCCGCTTAGTGATATAAACCTCTTCATAATCATTTAGGATGGTTCGGGTAATTTTAATTGGGTCATGCCATGCTTCAACATAGGCGCGAGACTTTCTTCCCTGATTTAGAATATCCTTCTTTTTAGTGGTCAGCCATTCTTTTAAAACTGCATATATATCTTCTGGGTTTGCGTTAATTATGGGGCAATCTTCCCACATGCCATTGGGAAGGTGATGCATGTCAGCTTCGCGCATGTAGGCGATGACCGGCTTTCCTAAAGCCATTAGCTCAACAGCCAGTCCGCCATAGTAGCCCGCTAACAACTGATCAATCAGAAGATCAGCTGTTTCATATATTTGTCTTGCTTCATCATGTGATTTATTTTCAACAAGCGTATAACGAAACGCTATACCCTCCGCCTGCAATTTTTCTAAGGCTTCAATAATGTATTTTGTTCCCTTGACTTCGCGATGACTAGGCGCGTGAACAATATGAGGAATTTTTGGATTGTCTTCACTCCAAACCGGACGCCAGTCTTGTGGGTCGACACTTGCATATGGTGTAAATTTTGTACGCTTTGGCAGAACATTCATTAAATCAGGATTAACAGCATAAATTAAGTCAGCATACTTATCTGTTTTTTTAATACACGCACGTATTAAATCATCTGTCTCTTTTGAAAAATAGTTATCGCTTACTTCGTTCACAAAATGGATAGGATAGTTTTTTAAACAATAGTCTCCTTGTCGCGCGTCTCCCCCTTGATACGTCATTGCCGTTACTTTTTTCAAAAATTTAGCTGTTTTCAAGTCAATAAACTCTATTAGCCTTACACAAATTTTTCTATAAAGAAAAACTTTCCATTTTGGGCATGAATCATTGGCTGCATAACGCCTAAGTGGGGTCAAGGTTTGTCCAAAATTATAATGAAATACGTCAAAATCTTTAAAAGATTTTATGATAAATTTCCACCTTTTAAATTCATTTACAAGTTTTGATTTTTCACCTTCAAAGATAACTTCATCTGCATCATAATTAAAATAGTTTTGCCTTAAAGTTACACTGTGGCTTTCATAACCTATTTTTCTTTCTGCTTTTGAAATTCCCTGTGGGTTTCCACCTACTGTTGTTGGTGCGTGTAATATTCTTAAATTTTTCATTACAATTAAACAAACCCCTCAATACCTTCCTCAAAAGAAATTTGAGGCGCCCCCAAGATATTTTTCATTTCCCCTATATCGGCTATGAGATGATTAGGCTCTATATTCTGAATTTCAAATATAGGTTCTTTACCTAAAGATTTTCCAATGATATTTGCGATATCAGACAGGGACAAAATCTCCGCTCCTGCAATATTAAATGCAAAGCTCTTATCAAGATGTATAACCTTTTCTATAGCTCTAGTTGCATCTGCCACATGAACTGGGTTCACTTTAATACCTGTCTCACTCTGCAGTGTTATAGTATTTCCATTTTTCACGTTCTCGACTAGCCTAGGTATTAGCATAGATTTGTCTTGCTCTGGTCCATACATAAAGAAAAATCTCAATGTAATGACGTTCATTAAAGTTGCATAATTTTGTACTAAAACCTCACCACATAGCTTAGATCCCAAATAATATCCTAAATCACTACTAGGTGTAATTGGTGAGTTCTCATCAAATGCCTTTGAACCGGTCCCATACACACCACCAGAAGACGCATAGATAAAGTTTTTTACACCAGCTTTATGCGCATAATCAAGTAAACGAGCTGTGGAATTTATATTAACATTGAAGATATCAAGCGCTTGATTTGGAAAATCACGAAATTTAGAGGATTGCGCTAAATGAATAACAATATCCATATCTTTTGGTAACTGACTGTTTTCCCATTCAGATGAGAGATCTATATTTAAATATGTTACACCATCAATAATGTCATCAGGTTTACTACGCACGACAGCATAAACTTCGTAAGAAGAGCTTAGGCTATTAATAACGCGCTTTCCCAAAAGTCCATTAGCGCCAGTGATTAAAACCTTGTTAGTCATTTTCTATCCTTAGGTTTACCAATTAGTTTTCAGTAATCTTAAAAAGCCACTGAAATAGCATCAATCTAGAGATACTTCATAACATAATCTTGAGTTTTTTTCTCACGTTCTTTTGACGTTATTCAATTTTCATAACAATACTAATCAGCATTCACCTAATAAAACTTACTGAAATCATCATCAGGTAGCGGATTATATTTAGAACTTATTCTGCTCTTGTCATTGAAAGGCACCAAAGACGTAGGATAGTTATATCGTCCGTCGCTGTAAATAAGAGGCACTTCTAAAACGCGGTTGTACCACTCAAAAAGCGCCTCTTTTGATAATAGTCTTTCTTCAACCCAAAACCCATAATCGAAATTATTTGATCTAAAGCCACCACAGCCAAGTTGTCCTGGCAAAAATTCAATCTTTTCAAGTTTGGTAGAGCTGTGAGAAAGCTCATAAAGGGTTGTGTCTTTGAAATAGCACTTAAAACTAGGATCATAGACAAACCATTGTCCTCTTGCATCTTTAACTTCTAAAAGGCTATGACCATCATCATAACCATTCCACTCTTGAAGAGTAATCCCAGCGACTAGGCGCGTTTCAATGTCAAACAGGCTCATAATCTGCTGCGCAATATAAGCTTGATTTCCACAAGTGGTGCTAAGGGTTTTAGAGGTAAGATTATCTAAAAGTGCTTGTTGAGGTAGTGCTTGATCTAAATTTCCATATTGAAATAAATATCCCAACATATTTAAAATAGGGTCAATATCACCTTTAGATGGACACACTATTCTTTGCTCACTGTAGCTAGAAAGCCGATAAAACTTATATACTCCTACCGACTTTAGATCATAAACTTCTCCTTCGACCTCGACAAAACCTGGTTCTTGAACGATAGATTTCGATAAGCAATTAGAATTAGTATTTTCAACCGGACTAAGCTTTTCAATTTTGCCCGCAAAGCAACAATACGCTCTCATTGAGTTGTTTTCATAGTCATGATATTCCCCAGCCTTCGCAAAGGGAACTTTTCGAATAACTTTTTTAATAAGACCTATCATTATTTGAAACCCGCATATTTTGAAGAAAGGTACCCTTTAATCATTACTTTGTTGTTCTTTGAAAGTCCATAAAACCATAAAAACAGAGTAATAACCCAGCCACTTATGAAAACAATTTGTAAAGACTCAAACAGGGTTGAATCTTTAATTAATACGTTATTCATGTAAGAAATAAGAAAAACAACGGCAACCATTAAATGTGTTTTATAGAACTGGTATGGAATATGATAAACGCGTTGCGCCATGAAATAATAAGCAAAGCTTTGTGCGATAGTACCACATAAATAAGAAAGCGCCGCTCCAACACCTCCGTATAAAGGAACTAATATAAGGCTACTAATCACAACCGCGACGCATGAAAAAATTTGAGCATAAGATGTTAGGCTTGTCTTTTTTGAAACCCATATTCCTGTCGCCAGAATATTATTAGCGCCCATATAAAACCCTGCCGTTACAAAATAAAGAACCATGACATAAGCCTCATGGTAGTTCGGTGGCGTTAATATCATTAATATTGGCTTAGAAAAAATAGCAACACCACCAAGTAAAAAACAAAATAGTGCTGTATATAATGCGTAGATTTGAGCATAGGTCTCCTTCGCATTATCTCGTTTCATAATAGATAACGCATAAGGGTCACATGCCATACGAAAAGCCATCGTCATTAGCGCAAAAATTGATGCAACTGTAAAGGCTATGGCATATAGCCCCATTTCGGTCATGTTAGAATAATAATTTAAAGCTAGTCGCCCAATTTGTGACTGCCCCCAATTGACCAATACGCCTGGCATTTGTGGTAGAGCATACGCAAACATAAGCCCCAAAAATGGCAAAGAGAATTTATAAGAGAAGTTTTTTCTTATGATAAATAGCCCCACACAAAATGAGATAAAAGCCGTAATAGCATTGGCCGTAAAAATACCTGAAACCCCATAACGAAGCCATACAACTAAAACCAAAACCATCGTTACTTGGAAAAAGATATCAATCAGTTGTATTTTTAAAAAATTAATAGGCTGCCTTAAAAGCCTTACGACAGATTGTATTCCCGTAGATAATAATGTGAAAAACAAAGTAATCGACGCTATTTGTAAATATTGATCCAAATCATGCCCGGTAATTTCGCCCTCACTCCTAGCTTCCAAAATATTAGCAACTAAGGGCGCATAAAGGTAAAGCCCTCCTGCCATAAGACATGCAAAAAGCAACAACACCACAAAGCTTGTGGTGACCACTGTTTTCTTATCTTCATTCGCATCATATTTATAAAAATAATAAGACATTCCAGACATCAAATTCATGCCTGCAATAATAGCAAAGAAACTGACGGTCAATTGGATTAACGCAATAACACCGTAATCTGCAGGTGAAAAAATCCGCGTTATGATTGGTGCCATAAAAATACTAACAACACGAGCCAAGCCCGATGACAATCCATACAGGGAAGCATCTTTAATAAGACCGCGTATATCAGTTAATAAATTCAAAACTTCACCTTAAAAATGTAATACCTTACTTCACACGACCTCTTAAAGATTTGAATAATATTTTAGGGCACATAACTTTCCCTTCATATTCAATTTCTTTAAGACGTATTTTACCCTCGCCAGTTGTTATTTCGACATAATCATTATGAATAGATGCTATTTGCCCTGGGGCGGCAACAAAGTTTTCAGGCGTCGCTAACTCCGCATCCCAAATAATAAGTGGGCTACCGCTATACTCACAAAAGGCGCCCGCATATGGTCTATTACACGCATTAATAAGGCGTAAAATATCCTCAGCTGAACTACTCCAATCAATTTTGCCGTCTTCTGGTCTACGTGGATAACATCGAAGTGCGTCTTTCCAGTCTTTTGATTGTGCCTCTAAAATATATTTAGGGTCTGCTTCCAATTCTTTGATCGACTCAAGATAAAGCGTTGGAATACACTCAGTCATCCAGTTCCAAGCCTCTGTCACCTTTGTATTAATATCAATATTCAAATAATCACGGGCAATAATATCTCCATTATCTAACTCCCCTCCAATCATGCGATGAATACACAGACCAATTTTATCTTCTGCATTTAAAATAGCCCATGCTTGGCAAGCATTCCCCCTATAACGTGGCAGGTCGCCGCCATGCGCGTTTAAAACGCCCAGTGGGAACTGATCTATAATTTCTTGTGGGATAATGCCAGAGTAATTAACACTAACTGCAACATCTATATCTGTATGTTTTTGTATGTTTTCAAGCGCTTCTAAAATACGAGGCGTTTGAACAAACTCACAATGCCATTCTTTAGCTAAGCTTTCAAAATCTTTGGCCGTTTTTGTGTATTCTGGAGCTTCTTTGGCCGTGATAATAAGCGGGATATCATATCCGCTATTTTTCAGCAAAAGGGCTGTGTCATATAATAACTCTGACCGTCCAATAAGGGCTATACGCATCATTTCCACTCCAATACAGATTTCAAAACATCACGCGCACCAAGACTATCGACGTTTCTTTTATTTAACAAAGTCTGTGAATCTCGGTGAATATCTCTTGTCGTTTCATACCTGTCCATATGCTCTGTATTTAAGAAAATATGAATAGGGTGAAAATCTAAAACGCGTAATCCTTCGCGATTTTTCATTTTTTGGTAATCGCCCATGTTATTGTATAGACACGCGATGTCATCTTCCCATGAATAAGGAACTTTGACCAAACCATTCCAAAGATTCCAAGGCTTTAAGGCGATTTCTGCAACATCAGGGATAAAATGATTACATTCAAATTCAAGCCCCTTATTTTTAAATACATCTAAAATATTTGTACTTTGGGTCATCGAGTGACTTCGTACAGTTTTTGCTTCTGGAACAACCTCTAAAATACGGTCAACGACTTCTTCTACATTAGAACCTTTTTGATGGTCACCATTTAATAAAAAATTAAAATTAGGGTGAATACCTAATTCAAACTTTTTGTTATCGCGCAGTCTTTGTAAAACATCTGTGTCATGCGTTACAAACCATGTTGCCTGTATATCGCCCTTTTCAATTAAATCAATCGTGTCATTCAACACATCATCATCTGCCCAGTCTATATCAATAGTTAGAAAATATTTTTCTAACCATGTTGTCGTATCTTCAGAATTAATAGCGGCAATGTTTTTAAATTTATCAGACATTTTTTTTAACCTCTTTCCTGAAATTAAAACGATTAATAAAATCGATAACAGACAAATCTTCGCCATCAACTGCCAGATTTGTAATTTTTAAAGCGGTTGAGTTTGAGCATCCTAAAAATAAACTATTCCCATCATTGGTAACATGCCCCGCCTCAGTTGCTATACACTCATCAGGCTTGCATATTGAAGATTCCCATATGGATATATTATAATCATTAAAACTAAAAAAGGCACCAGGATATGGCTTTGTTTGCGCACGGATAAAGTTGTGTATTTTTTCAGCGTCCCATAGAAAATTAATCTCCCCATCTTCAGGTTTTCTCTGTGGAACAAGCCTTCTTTTGCTTTCATCTTGTTCTATAAGTTCCGCTGTCCCATTCGCTAACTTAGGAAGATAATCTTTCAACAACGCTAATCCTAATTTTTCTATTCGTGCGTATAAAGTAGCTATGGTGTCGTCCTCATTAATGGGCGTTCGTTTTTGTCCAACGATAGGACCATTATCAACGCCATCATCAAATTGGAAAAAAGTAATACCCGTTTCTTTTTCACCATTTATCATCGCCCACACTAATGGCGCTCCACCACTGTAATCTGGTAATAAAGATGCGTGCAGCCCATATGTTGGCGCCATATCACGCCATTTTTTTGGAATCATATGATACCAACCTGCAACAATCATTATATCAGCCTGCCAGCTTTTTACCGTATTGAATAAATCGTCGCCTTTCATTCCATCTTTAATTTCTGACACTGGAATATTCAAATTATCACATATTTCACCGATATCCGCGTGTAAGACATTTGTAACACCTTGTTTGTTATAAGAAATGGAGAAATCACGCGGCGCGGTCACAACACCAACAAGTTCTATATCAGGCATATGCAGCATAGAATTTAAACATTCTTTTCCAAATAAACTAGCGCCAATAAAGACAACTCTCATTATTTCTTAAACCGCCCACTGTAACAGGCTTCCTCTTCATGGAACGTACATATTTCAAGGTTATTGTCACTTACAAGCGCTAAGACTTCCTCTTTGCTAAAACGTCTCGCATTACTCGGGCTGTACCAATCAAAATTAACCATGTCTGATGTTTGCTTTCCTGATTTTGGATTCCAAAAACATTTAATAAAATTCCAATAAATAAACCTTTGAAGGTCAATCTCTCCGCCTTTAATTCCTAGTGCTGGTATTTCTGGCGCATCAAAACTTACATTTAATTCAGACAATCGTTTTCCAAGCTCTGTCAGCTGCTCTGACATGGTCATTAATTCATCATGCGACATGTTGGTACAATGCGTTCTAAAGTAATCATCCAACAATTCTCTTGGTAAAGCTTTTTTAGTATAAAAATAGCAAGAAAACTCTCCATTATCTGATGTTACCTCGCTTAAAACTTTAAAAGTTTTCTCTGGATTTTCAGTGTGCATTATAACTTGGTCACAACTTACATAATCAAACACACCAGGTTTAAAGATAGGCGCAGCAATATCCCCCTGAATAAAATACAGATTTTTCAACTCTTTGTAATTATGAGCAGCTAGTTCAGCGGTTTCAGAGTAATCCATTCCAATCACCAAAGCATGTGGAGCAAGTTCAGCAAACCACGCAGCCTTAAACCCAACACCACAACCAGCATCGTAGATAGTTTTTTTGTCTTTTAAAAAATCTCGTAAGTTGTTCTCGCTTTCAAAACCATAGAGCGTTAAATACCATTCTTTCTGCATCTTGAAATATTCTTGTTTTTCAGATGATTCATTATAATCAATCCATTTTTTTGAAAATGCTTCATTTGTATTTTGTTGGTTTTCTGCTGATGACTTTTTAGAAGAACATAAAAAATTTGTTCCAGCAGTTAGATCATAAGAATCCATCAGCATATCGTGTAAAATTTCTTCCATTTAACCTCCTAAGTGTTTTTCAACATTTAATAATGACCATATCAAAAGACGACGATTTTCTTTTCCGTTCAAATGCTCACTAATTAAACTTTGCAATGAGTCTTTATCCAAATATTCATAAATTTTTGCATTATCAGTCATCAAAGTTTCTTTAACAAAATCGATGCTTTCACCCTTAAACCAGGTTCCATCTGGCGCAGAAAACCCTTGTTTTTCAGCCGAAGATATTTCTTCGGGCATGTATTTCTTCATTGTATCTCTTACAATTTGTTTTCCATCTTTTGTTTTTTGAAAATAACTTTTTGCCTTATTTCCGGGTTCATTTTCGTTAATGCGCACAACGTCAGATAAGTTATTTAACTTTAATTCAACAGGACACTGCATCGCAAAATCAACAAGGTCATTATCTAAAAATGGAACACGGCTCTCTAATCCATGCGCCATAGACAGCTTATCCTCAACAACAAGCAAACCATGTAAAAACGTCTTTGCTTCAAAGTATAAAGAGTGATTAATATAATCTTCTGGGCGTGTTAGCTTGGGCATATGGTGCTTAAACACATCACGGAAAATATCGCGCGTCCACACATCATCAACATCACCCCAAATTGGTTCAAACACGCTTTTAATAACGCTATTTGGAATAAGGCGCTGCCAAAACATATAATATTTATCAACATAGTCTTCAAAATTATCGTTTACAACAGCGCGGTAATAACGCCACGGATAACCACCAAAAAGCTCATCACCGCCCGCACCACTCAAGACAACCTTTACAAATTTTGATGCTAGCTGCGCGGCATAATAATTAGGATAGCTTTGCCCAACACGGGGCTCCTCCAAATGATAGGTCAGCTTGTCCATACATCGCTCCATATCACCCGCCTTTAAAACCATTTCATAATGCTCAGTTTTACAATGATAAGACATACGCTCTGCACGTGCACGCTCATCATAGCTAAGCTCAATCCCTGACGCTGAATGAAGATCAAAGCCGCATGTAAATGTTTTCATGTGGGGGTAGGATTTTGATGCAATTGCTGTGATAGCGCCAGAGTCTATTCCGCCACTCAAATAACTACCCAATTCAACGTCACTCATAAGCTGTCTATTAACTGCCTGTGTAAATAATCTATCTAATTCTTCACGATACTCTTCTACGGTTGCTTTTACCTCTGGTTCGCGGAAATTAAAATCCCAAAACTGGTGAACGCGAACTTTTCTTTCCTTAGCAAGGTCAACCACCATAAAATGCCCCGCAGGTAGTAGGGATATATCCGACGTTAATGTTTGATCTGTAAAAATATTTTGAAAAGTAAAATATTCAAGCATTGCTTTTTTGTTTATCGAAGACTTGAAGTCTGGATCCGCTAAAATAGCTTTTTGCTCTGACCCAAACCGTAAAACATTTCCCTGCAATGAATAATATAATGGTTTGATACCATATCTATCGCGCGCTAAAACCATACGTTTTTTCTTGGAATCCCATATAGCAAAAGCAAACATACCATTTAGTTTTGTTAATGCCCGCATTCCCCATTCCGCATAAGCATGAAGAAGAACTTCAGAGTCAGAGCGAGAATGAAAATGATATCCCTTGGCTTCTAATTCAGTTTTAATAGCAAGGTGATTATATATCTCACCATTATAAGTTAAAATATAGCGCCCATCTTTTGATTGCATTGGTTGATGCCCACCAGGCGATAAATCAACAATAGCAAGCCTACGATGCCCTAAACCAACATTACCATCAATCCACTGCCCCTCACCATCTGGCCCGCGGTGGGCAATAGCATCTGTCATATTTTTTAACTTAACGGGAGAAGCTGGTTGGTTATTGAAGTAAAATATCCCTGCTATTCCACACATGAATCAATCTCCAACAAGGCTGAGATAACGTAATCATAATCCTCTTGCGTCATACGATTATGTAGAGGAATCGCCATAGTATTATCATTACAAGATTGCGCACCTGGAAAATCTTCCGGCTTAAACCCATAATTTTCTACGTAATATTTCAACATATGAACAGCATGTGTACCGGGACGTGTTGAAACACCATTTTCTTGAAGGCGCTCCATAATTTCATTACGCGGTAACGGTGCTTTATCAGGATTAACATGCGTTACAAAAGCTTGCCAGCCGTGACGACTACCCTCAAGCGGTTGTGGAAGCGTTAACCATTTAATGCTTTCTAGCTTTTCAGTGTAATATGCCGCCCATTTTGAACGCTCATCAATAAATTGATCTAATTTAGATAACTGAACAATCCCCATTGCTCCTTGCATATCTGTCATCCTGAAATTAAAGCCCAACACATCAAATTCAGGCAATAGGTAAGGGCGCGGTCCGTGATGACGTTGTTCTTCGGATAAAGTGGCGCCATGATTACGCATTTGATTCATCGTCTCCGCAAGGGCATCATCATTGGTTGTGACCATGCCACCCTCACCTGTCGTTATAGACTTACGTGGGTGAAATGAAAACGCCGCAACATCACCTAATGCCCCTGACGTTTGCCCTTTATAGTCAGCTCCTGCCGCACATGCAGCATCTTCAATAATTTTAACATGCTCTGGCAGGACATTTCTTAGTGCGTCCATATCGACACAACGTCCAAATAAATGAACAATGATAATTGCTTTTGTTTTATCTGTTACTTTTTCTGCAATTTTTTGAATATCAATATTATATGTTGCTGGGTCAACATCAACAAACACTGGCGTCGCATTACAATATAAAACAACATTGGCTGTTGCCACCCAAGTGAACGCAGGAATAATTACTTCATCACCTTCTGATACACCTAACCCCGCCAAAGCTAAGTGTAGCCCTGTTGTGCAAGACGTTACAGCCAAAGCATGTTTCGCGTTGTGTCGCTTAGCAAAAGCTTTTTCAAATTCTGCTACTTTAGGACCTTGGGTAATCCAGCCACTCATGAGAGGCTCGCGCATCGCTTGCCATTCTTCTTCTCCCGTGACCGGAAGGGAAATGGCTATATTACGTTTGGTAGTAGATGAATTTTTAAGCTGCTTTTTTTGCATCAACGTCAGTCCCAGTTGAAATGCGCCAGTCTATCAAACGTTGTAAACCCGCACGTAAATCAATTTCATACTTAAATCCTAAATCTTTCTCAGCCTTGATTGGACAACCAATACGATTTTGGACCATTTGACGTGCATCATCTTCACTGTAAGGGTGATATTGAACCTCAAGATCCGAATCTTTCATTTCTAAAATTGTGTCACAGAGTTCTTTAATAGTCGTTTGAACACCCGTTCCAACATTATAGTTTTCATCCTTCGCTTCAGACTGAAGCGCCAGCACATTACAACGCGCAACATCATAGACAGAAACAAAATCATAAGCTTGTGTCCCATCACCATTAATTTGCGGCGCTTCATTTGCCTGTACCTTGTTCAACATAATTGGAACAACCCCTGTATATGCCGCTGTTTGGTCTTGATGCGGACCATAGACATTCATGTAACGTAAACCAACATAGCTTAAACCATAGCGATCATGAAACGCATGGCACATGGCTTCACAAGAAATCTTTGTTGCGCCATAAAAATTACGATTATTGTAAGGATGCTCTTCTGTCATTGGCACTTGCAAAGCATCACCATAAACAGACGCAGAAGATGAATAAACTAGGCGCTCAATATTGTTATTTACACATGCCTCTAAAACATTAAAGGTTCCTTCAATATTGACATCAAACGCCGTTCGCGGGAAATCTTTACAATGTAATAGCCACATTGCTGCTAAATGCACAACACCGTGCATATCCTTCATAGCGTCATTTAAAACGTCGACTTCACGCACATCGCCACCATTTGGGTATAACGTACAGCGCTTGTCTTCCAAGCAATGCTCAAAATTACTTAATTTGCCACGCGCAAAATTATCGTAAACCACGACCTTAGCCACATCTGTTTTCAATAACTCTTCAACAACATGACTACCAATGAATCCAGCCCCACCGATAACAAGGATATTCTTACCTTTTAAGTCCATTAAAGCTCCTATAACTTACATATTAAATTGTGTCGCAATGATAGAGAACGTATGTATAATTAGCAAGGCACTTTAAGGATTATACTATGGATAAAATTGACGTTCTCGTTATAGGCGCAGGTGTTGTGGGACTAGCTGTAGCGCGCGAATTTGCCCTTCAAAAACGTGACGTTATTGTGGCGGAGCGTGACGTTATTGCTGGGTCTGGCACTAGCTCGCGCAACTCGGGCGTTATCCATGCAGGCATCTATTATCCTAAATCCTCAAAAAAAGCCGAATTAAGCGTCAAAGGTAAATCCTTGCTTTACGATTATGTTAAATCAAGAAGCGTTTCTTACAACAACTGTACCAAGCTTATCGTCGCCTGCACTAAAGACGAAATCACCAAGCTAGAAGCTATTAAACAAAAAGCCTTAAATAACGGCGTAAACGATCTAAAAATAATCTCAAAACAAGAGGCATTAGAGATGGAACCTGCCTTATCTTGCGAAGGTGCGCTCTATTCTCCCTCAACGGGCATCGTCGATATTCACGGCTTAATGCAGGAGTTTATTACTGACATCGAGGCAAACCAAGGTATTATTGCCTATGATAATTCAATAAATTCAATAAAAAACACCTCACAAGGCTTGGTCGTTAGCTTTTCAGATAACACTGAATTTCTTGTTAATACACTTATAAATTCAGCTGGCATAAGTGCGCAAGATGTCGCCAAACAGATTAAAGGCTTAAACCATCAAACTATCCCTAAACAATATCTAGCCAAAGGTAACTACTTTGGCTTAGAAGGCAAAATGCCTTTTTCTAGACTAATATATCCCGTACCTGTCCAAGGAGGGCTAGGCGCGCATTTTACCATGAACATTGCCAATGAAAGTCTTTTCGGACCTGATGTTGAGTGGCTCAACGCAGGTGATGAG
Organism: Alphaproteobacteria bacterium; assembly: GCA_023301585.1. Classification (GTDB taxonomy): domain Bacteria; phylum Pseudomonadota; class Alphaproteobacteria; order Micavibrionales; family Micavibrionaceae. Next base: position 15,871 of record JAMASZ010000260.1, read on the forward strand.
ATTAACTATAAAGTAAACCCAGAACGCTCAAAAAACTTCTATGAGTCTATCTCTAGATTCTGGCCAGATGTTAAAAACCGTACCTTATTTCCAGCCTATGCTGGTATCCGCCCAAAAGTGTCTGGTCCAGCAATGCCAGATGGTGATTTCATTATTCAAACACAAAAAGATCACGGCATAAAAGGGCTTATAAATCTATATGGCATTGAAAGCCCCGGTCTAACCGCTTCCATGGCGATAGCAGAATTTGTTGCGACGGAGGTTTTTTAATCACTCCATTAGTTATGTCCCAATAGCCATTTGCACACTCCAAAACAATTTTAGCCTCATTTAACAATTAGATAGTCATAATAAACATTTTCTATACGCAGTTACATTTTGACTTATATCGGTTTTTTCTTTACTTAATAGCGATGAATATCGATGATATTCGAGCGTATTTAAAGTAAACAATAAATAGAAGATTTTTATGAAAATTGATTCAAAAGCGATTAAGCAACTTGCTAAAATATTAGATGAAACTGGTCTGAACGAGATTGAGGTTGCCGAAGGTGATCAAATGATCCGTGTGAACAAAGGAATGGTTGGCGCAGGCTATGCCGCAGCCCCAGCTCCTGTAAGCATGCCTTCTGACCCAACCGTCCCGCAAGCTGCAAACACAGAATTACCAGATGCTGTTACAGGCGACCACCCAGGTGCTGTTACATCACCAATGGTTGGTACAGCTTACACATCACCAGAACCTGACGCCCCTGAATTTGTAACCAAGGGTGCAAGCGTTGCTGCTGGGGACACGCTTGTGATTCTTGAAGCAATGAAAGTCATGAACCCAATTAAGGCTCACAAGGCTGGAACAGTCACACAAATTCTAGTTGAAAATGGTCAGCCAATTGAATTCGGTGACGTTATGTTTGTGATTGAGTAATCAAGACACTTTAAAATATAGAAAAGTATAAATGTTTAAAAAAATCCTTATTGCTAATCGTGGTGAAATTGCCCTTCGTATTATTCGCGCTTGTCGTGAAATGGGTATTAAATCTGTTGCAGTTCACTCCACCGCCGATGCCAGTTCAATGGCGGTTCGTCTGGCCGATGAGTCTGTCTGTATTGGCCCCCCGCAAAGCAAAGACAGCTACCTTAATATCCCTGCTATTTTAACGGCCGCTGCCGTTACAGGCGCAGATGCCATTCATCCAGGATATGGGTTTTTATCAGAAAATGCACAATTTGGTCATATGATTGAAGAGCATGGCTTTACCTTTATCGGGCCTAAGCCTGAGCATATTGAAAAAATGGGTGATAAAGTTACCGCGAAGAAAACAGTGATGGCGCTTGGCCTTCCTGTTGTCCCTGGCTCCCCCGGTGCGGTTGCGACCGTAGAAGAAGGTTTAGAGATTTGTGAAAATGCGGGTTATCCCGTTATCATCAAAGCCGCCAGTGGCGGTGGTGGTAAAGGGATGCAAGTTGTTCGTGATGCCGCCAGCTTCCAAGAAGCCTTCACAACCGCCCGCCGTGAAGCCGCCGCCAACTTTGGCGATGACACAGTTTACATTGAGAAATATCTTGAAAAACCACGCCACATCGAAATTCAAGTTTTTGGTGATAAACACGGCAATGGTATTCATTTAGGTGAACGTGATTGTTCTATCCAACGTCGCCATCAAAAATTAGTTGAAGAAGCCCCATCCCCGACTTTAACCGAAGCCGAACGTGATTATATTGGCGGCCTATCTGCCGATGTTATTCAAAAAATGGGTTATGTGGGTGCAGGTACAATTGAGTATCTATATGAAAACGGTGAGTTTTATTTCATGGAAATGAACACGCGTATTCAGGTAGAGCATCCTGTGACTGAGATGATTACAGGTATTGATTTGATTGCCGAGCAAATCCGTATTGCCTATGGCGAGCCTTTACGCATTAAGAAAAATGGTTTTAAATTACGCGGTCATGCCATTGAAATTCGTATCAATGCCGAAGATCCAGATACGTTTGTGCCATCCCCTGGTAAGATTAAACAATTCCATGCGCCCGGTGGTCTTGGTGTGCGTTTCGACAGTGCCATTTATGGTGGATATTCAATTCCGCCCTATTACGATTCAATGATTGGCAAATTAATTGTACATGGCCGTGACCGTGACCAAGCCATTCGTCGTTTGCGCCGTGCCATTGTTGAGACCGTTGTTGATGGTGTAAAAACCACTTTGCCATTGCATGATTGGATTACCAATCAACCAGAATTTATTTCTGGTGATTACGATATCCATTGGCTAGAGAAAAAATTAGCTGAGAAAAACGCTTAAAATTTCAGCCGTTCATTCATAACCTTAGTACAGCAAACATAAAAGATCCCTCGACTATGCTGGGGATGGCAATTACTATAGCAGATATGTTTACCGAAGCTGACTTGACCCCTGATATTTTAGTAGATGCCTATGCCAAAGGTATCTTTCCCATGGCCGAAGATAAGAACGCAGAGGCGGTTAATTTTTATCGCCCTGATATGCGTGGACAACTCTCCATCTCTGATATTCATATCCCTAAAAAATT